>CAYOCZ010000001.1:0-38918 GCA_964402475.1 uncultured bacterium
TCGAGAGGAATCTGCGTCGCGAACTGCTCCGCGAGCGTGAGGCGATGCTCAGGAGTGAGTTGGAGGCAGTGCGGGCCGAACTCGGGCGGATTGGCGCGGGCCGGCCGATCTACCGGGCGGCGAGGAAACCTGTCCTCAAGAGTCGCCCGCAGCCGAAGCTGCCGGCGAATTCCCGGCCGGTGCGCGACGACAGTGCGCGCGCCTTGATTATCCGAACACTGAAGCACTCGCGGCGCCCGATGACGATCAAGGAGCTGACGAAGGCGATTCTACGGAGGGGCTGGAAGAGTGCCCGCAAGTACCCGGTCAAGACGGTCGACGCCACTCTGCGTACTCACCCGCAGGACTTCCGTCGAACCGCACCCAGCACGTTTGAACTGAATCGTTAGGTCCCGGTTCGTCAGGCTCGCCGGTCGTCAAGCTGCGGCATGACAAGATGGTCGAGTTCGCACAAGAACGATGAGCGATAAGCGCGGAACGATGAGTGCCGAATGCAACGGCTGGCGGCTCACGGCTTGTGGCTTGCGGCTTGAGGCCTTCCGCTATCCGCGCTTGTCCTGACGGCCTTTGCGGAAGAACTCCTCCCACTCGGCGACTTCGGCCGGGGACATCGGCGTGTCCTGAGCGGCCGGCCGGTTGGGGCCGAGCTTGGGAATCGCGGGGCCGAGCTTGACCGCGAACTCGGACGACGGGATGGTCTTTGCCCCGTAGTCGCGCACGTAGCGGACGATGGAATTGTCGGACGTGACCACGGTCCACGACCGGGGGCTCTTCTCCAGCGCGAGCATCGCCTCTATCTTCGCGTCCGCGGTCTGGGGCGCGCGGGAGAAGACAACCTCGATGCCGCCGGGCGGCCGGGTCTGCTGCCCGGCCGTGCCGCGGCCGTCGAATACGACCGTGATGCGCACGCTCCGCTGCGAGCGATAGACCGCGAGCTTCGCGACCAGCCCGTCCCGCGCCAGTTCGAGGTCGATTCCGACCAGCCGGGCCAGTTCCGGCATCGCGTGAATCAGGTTGTACCCGTCGACGACGATGCGTGGGGCAGCCAAGGGCTACGACGCCAGGGCGACCTGGAGCATCAGCGCCACGGTCGCCACGAGAAGCGAGGCGACGGTGACCACCAGCCCCGTCTTGAACCATTCGCCGAACCTGACGCTCTGTCCGGTCACACGCTCGAACATCCCGATCGCCACCAGGTTGGCGCTCGAACCGACCATGGTCAGGTTGCCGCCGAAGCAGCCACCGAACAAGAGCGCCCACCAGAGAATCGATGCGTGGGGCAGGCCGACCGCCAGCAGTCCCTTGACGACCGGGACCAGCGCCGCGACCACCGGCATGTTGTCCACGAAACCCGACGACAACCCGGAGCCCCAGAGCATCAGGATCAGGGCCGAACTGGTCAAGCCACTGGAACCGAGCCAGCGGGTCAGCGGCGACCGTTCCGCGACCTGCATCAAAAGGTAGCCCATCTTGGTCGTGACGCCGGTATGTTCGAGGCACGCGGCGCTGGCGAAGAGAAACATGAAGAAGAGCAGTGTCCACCAGTCGATGCTGCGGGCGATGAGCAGCTTGCCTTTCTCCTGTTCAACGAAGATGATGAAGGCGACCGCGGCCAGCGGCGCGACCACGAGCATCGTTCCCTCGGGCAGCCGGAGCAGCGCCTCGGCCCGGGCGTGCAGCACTATCAGCAGCACGACGGCCAGGAAAGTCAGCAGCCCCAGCCGCAGGTCGGCCGGCTTGATGCCCTCGACCGTCCGCTCGAGATCGGTCAGGTTTACCCGCTCGCGCGTGCGCAGCCGCCCGCGGAACATCAGGATGATGACCGCGCCGACCACAATGCTCGAGAAGAAGGATATCGGCGTGGCCCAGCGCAGAAACATCTCGAAGTTGAGCTGGCCCACGAAGGCGAGATAGACGCCGATCGGGTTCCCGACCAGGGTCAGCGCGCTGCCGATGTTGGTGGCAAAGACCAGGGCGAGCAGGTACGGCAGGACCGGAGTTCGGGTCCGGCGGGCGATCTCCACGGCCAGGCCGAAGGTGACGAGGATGCCGGACACCTCTCCGACAAACCCGGACAGCAGCACCGAGAACCCCATCAGGATGAGCAGCAGGACCCAGGGCACGCCGCCCACGCGCTCCACGACCTTGAGCACGACGTACCGGAACACGCCCTTGTCCTCGAGCCACTTGATGAGCACCATCATCGACATCACGAAGATGATTGTCGGCAGCGACATGTACTCGACCATGTGCTCAAGGTTCATGACGCCGACCAGCAGCAGGGACGCGAGACCGGTCGCGACAATTGCCAACCGGAACTTCCAGAACAGCAGCGTACCGACCACCATCCCCAGGAAGATCGCGACGACCAGCGCCTGCCGCCCGAGCCAGGGCGCGGAGTTGTACTTGAGAAAACCGAGTTGCTCGTAGATGCCGCCGGCGGGAAGCTGGACCGACTTCATCAGCAGGCTGCCCCCGACATAGGCCAGGGCGATTGCCGCAGCCAGCACGAGCACGGGTCGGTAGCGAACCAGCCTTGACTGCGCCGGCGGGCGCCGGAGAATCCGCACGACCCGCTCGGCGGAGCGCTCCTTCAGCAGCAGGGCGCGGTGGTACTCGCCAAGGAGAGCCCGGGCGACGTCGGCAAGCACCAGCATGTAGTCGGCCCGCTGCCCCTCGTCCGCGACGATGACCGCGATCAGCTTGACCGGGCGGCCGTCGGCCGCGTGCCATTCCACGCCGTCTCGGGCTCGGACCAGCGCGACGACCGGATGCGCCGGGCCGGCCGGTATCAACGCATGCGGCACGGCGACCTCGTTCCCTACGCCGGTCGAACCCGACTCCTCACGCTTGCTCAGTGCGGCCGCGAGTCGGGCAGCGTCATCGACAAGACCAAGCTGCGCCATCCGCCCGGCCGCCGCCTCGAACACCTCCGCTGGTGTCTTGGCATCCGGCAGGTCGATGACGAGCTCGGGCCTTGTCGCCTGGGCCAGCAACGCCCGGTGGTCTCTCGCCTTTGCCGTCTCGCTCGGTTCGGACCCGGTCACGCTGCTATCCGGCGGAATTCGTCGCCTAGGCGGCGTTGGTGATGATTATCGGACAGGGTAGGCTGGGTATGAACTCCTCGGGCAGCCGGTAGTTGTCGCCGGCCAAGCTGGTGGAGCTGAGGACGATGAGGTCGCTGCCAGTATTGTGCGCGACCGCCTGGATGTCATCGACGTCGCCCTCGCGGGCCATTACCGACGCCTTGATGCCCTCGGCCTTGAACTCCTCCTCCAGCCGGTACAGGTCCTGCCACGACTTGCGCTCATGGTCCTCGTGCAGCACGCGGCGCCGGGTCGCGCCCTCCGTGCTCACCTCGTGCCCGCAGCCGATGGCGAGCATCGCCGACAGCAGAACCGAGCTGTTGTGGGCACGCGCCAGTTCCTTCACCATCTGCTTCTCTCCCTGCTTCTCGCTCACGACGTACAGTATCTTGTTGAACATTCTCCTGTTGACTCCTGTCAGGGCGCCCGGCCGAGCTGCAGCAGCAAGGAAGCAGTTGCAACCAGCAGCGAGACGCCGGTGATTATTGCTCCGAACCTTATCCAGTCGCGGAACCGGATCGACTTGCCGGACACTTTCTCATAGGCCCCGATGGCCACAAGGTTCGCGGTCGAGCCGATGACCGTGAGGTTGCCGCCGAAACACCCGCCGAACAAGAGTGCCCACCAGAGTATCGTGGCGTGCGGCAGCCCGGTGCGAATCAGATCCTTCACCACCGGAACGAGCGCGGCCACAACCGGCAGGTTGTCGACGAACCCCGACGAGATGCCGCTGAACCAGAGCACGAGCACGGTCACAACCGAGGTTACCCCGGCCGGCGACGCGCCGGCTCCGGCCAGTTGCTGGGCGGCGGTCAGGATGACGTATCCGAGCTTGGTCGTGACGCCGGTATACTCCAGGCAGGCGGCGTTAGCGAACAGGAACATGAAGAAAAGCAACGTCCACCAGTCGATGCCGCGCTCGACCAGTTGCCGTCCCTTCTCCTGTTCATAGAAAACGATGAAACCGACGACCATCAGCGCCACGGCCACGAGCGCTGTGCCGTCGCCGAGGTGGAGCAGCAGCTCGATCCGACGGTGGACCGCGATGAGGACAACCACGACCAGAAACGTGATGATGCCGATGCGCAGCCGGGCTGGATCGATGCTCTCCTCGGCCCGTTCCATGTCCCGGGCGTCAAACTCCACGCGCCGCCCGAAGAAATACCGCCGGTAGAGAAGCAGGCACAACCCGGCGACCACGACCGCGGTCACGGCCGCGGTCGGCGAGGCCCAGCGCAGGAAATCCTCGAAGCTGAGCTTGCCGGCGAAGGCGATGTAGACGCCGATCGGGTTGCCGACCAGAGTCAGCGCGCTGCCGACATTTGTGGCGAAGACCAGGCTGAGCAGGTACGGAATCAGCGGGGTCTTCGTCCGCTTCGCCACCTCCAGTGCCAGCCCGAAGGTCACGAGGATCGCCGATACCTCGTCGGCGAATCCGCCCAGCAGCACGGAAAACGCCATCAGCGTAAGCAGAAGCAGCCACGGCACGCCCCGCACCCGCTGGATCGCCTTGGCCACGACGTAGCGGAACACGCCGATGTTCTCCAGCCAGCGAACGATCACCATCATCGACATGATGAAGAGGATCGTCGGGATTGACATGAACCTGACCGTCGTCTCCAGGTCCATCACACCGGCAATCAGTAAGGCGCCCAGGCTCGCCGCGGCGATGGCCACGCGGTACCGCCAGAAGAGCAGGGTGCCGACAACCATCGCCAGGAAGAGCGTGATGGTCAGTTGCTGGTGGAAAAGCCAGCGTGGCTCGCTGAACCGGGCGAATTCCGGCCCCGCGTACATCCCCTCGGCCGGCAGCCTGATGGCGGGCAGCACCAGCCCCGCAGCGACAAAGACCAGGGCCACGACCCCGATGAAGACGACCAGCCGCCGGTTGCGCATGAAGAAGCTCTCGTGCGGCGGGTGGACTATCGCGCGCACGGCTTGGGCGACGTCCCGTACGCGGAGCACGGCGTCCTGCACGTCGGGCTGGTTGAGCGACCGGGCGAGTTCTGCCAGAACCGGCAGATACTCCTCGCGTTGGCCGGCCGGCGCCACGATGACCACGAGCAGCTTCACCGGCTCGTGGTCTATCGCGTCCCAGTCGAGTGCGGAGCCAAGTCGGACGACCGCAACCGCGATCTGCTTGGCATCTGCCAGCATCGCGTGGGGCAGGGCCATGCCGTGCCCGACACCGGTCGAGCCCTGCTGCTCGCGGCGGATGAGTTCCTCAGTGAGTACGGCCGCGTCCGGGATGACCCCCTTTTCGGCGAGCCTGGCCGCGACCATCCCGAACACCTCGCGCTGGCTCGACACCTTGGGCACGTCGAAGGCCAGCTCGGCCCGAACGAATTGGCCGAGTTTAACCATCTACGCCCGCGGGAGAGCAGCGCTTTGGCATGGCGGTGAGAATCATACCACCGTGTCCCGCGCTAGTCAACCGGACGGGAGCCGTCCCATTTGACAGCCGCCCAACCATCGTGATAGTCTGTGTGGATGAGAATCGTGAGCTATGAGGAACTCCGCGACCCGCGCGACTTCTTCGAATTGACGGAAGCCTGCTTCGGCGAGGTCGCCACGCCCGAACACCCGGGCCTGCTCCGGCGCTATGACGAACGCCGCAAGCACGAGTTCGGCTTCGGCGTCTATCGCGGCCGGACGCTCGCCTCATTCATCGGTGTCGCGGAACTCACGGTGCGTAACCGCACAGGCGAGACCGAGTCTGCGCTCGGCATCCACCACGTCGCGACCCACCCGGCCTATGCCCGTCAGGGCCTGTCCCGCCGCCTGTTCGACTTCGTCCATGAACGGTACCCAAAAGCCGGAAGGAGATTCTCCTTCCTCTACACCAGCCGCTCACTCGTCGCTCGCGCCCTCTATCTCGACCTCGGGTACGCCGAGATACCGCAGGCCGGTGCGCGAGCTCCCCGCGCCCTGCTCATCCTCCCGCCGACGCACAAACTCCTGAAGCGAAGCCGCACCCGCACCGCCGACCTTGCTGTCGCCGAGAAGCTCTTCGCCGAGGCCACGACCGGCAAGGCCGGCTTCGTGGTCCGGCCGCACGGCTGGCCCCTTTCCCGCTTGAAGCAGTGGAAACAGAAACTCGATGGTGTCCTCATCGACCGTGACGGCTACGCGTTCACCGAGCCGGATCCCTTTGGCCGGCGCATCTACGAGTTCTTCGGCCGCAACCGGGCCGCGTACGTCCGCCTGCTCAACCGCATCTGCGCCGCGACTCGCGGCGGGCTGGTCGACTACTACGTCCGCGACCCGATTCTCAGGCGAATCTACGCCGAGCGCGGCGCGCGGTTCCGGCGCGAAACCTATTCCAGCCTAATGGTCAAACCCCTCACCAACGCCACGTTCCGCTCTGTCTTCGGCCCCCGCTTCTTCTCGTCTCCTGTAGACCAGTTCTAGCCCGCACCAATCGCGACGCAGGTCGCCTTCGAAATCCCCTCGCAAGTCCCCCTGCAAATCACCTCGCAGATGACCGTCGCGGTCGCTCGAACGACCGCCTTGCCCACCAGCCTGCAAGAGGCCGTCCATCTCGGCCTGCGAATCCCGGTCCAAACCCATTGCAGAATCGCAGTAGGGCTCGCCCCGAAAACCGACCCCAAAACCGCCATCCAAGTCACCCTGAATACCGCGTTCCGAACCACCCGGGGAACCGTCCCGGGGACGGTCTCCAAGGTGGTCCCCAGAATGAGGACTTGGGCGACCTCGCCCGCTCCTAAAGCAGCCTTCTTCAGCTACTTAGGCCAACGGAGACTTGCCTAACCGTGCCGGTTTCCGCTCCGGACCCGTCCTGTTGGATTCCACGTCCGAAAAGCCGCGAGTCCGGGCGTCCGAGACTGACTGCCGGGCCTGTTTGTGTTGTGGCTGCTTCCGGCTACCGCGTCACGACGACCTTGGTGACGCCCGACGCCCCACGCTCCGCGCCGTATTCCTGACGGACGAAGTAGACGCCTGGTGCAAGTGCCCGCACGTCATTCGCGCCGGGGCGCAGGCTCAAGACCTTGCGACCGCTTACGTCCAACAAGCTGGCGACCTGGGGCTTGCTTCTCGACACTTCCGACAGGAACAGCATTCCGCGAATGACAGTGGTGAGCGACTTGTGGCCTCCGGATAGGAGCACGGGCCCCTCCTCGATTCCGCCACCCACGTCGCGGATGACGGCAATCCTGCTGTCTTTGTCACACGCCGCGTACATCCGGTTGTCCCGTTCGTTCCAAGCAAAACCGCCACCAAAGCCCTGCGTGCCGAGCGCGCGCACGAAGCTAGTGCCAGCTTAGATGTAGACCCCGCCGTCGTTCGTACGGCAGTACATCCTGTGATTGATGCTGTTGTAGGCAAACTCGAGGCGACCCTCGGGGAAGGGAGTATGAGGTGACCCCGACAGGTCGAAGCTCTGCACGACCTGGTTCGTGGCGCAATTGACCACAGTTATGCCCCAGCAGTAGTTTGGTCTTCCCCCTGATGACGCAATCCAGGCCGACTCATGAGCCGCTGGCAGTTATCCGGGAACCGGGCTCCCCACTTGACTGTCGCCCACATTGGAGAAGAATAGAGGAATGATTGACATGTTCTCCCCCGACTTCGAAATCCGCGACCTCATCATTGAATATGGCGGCGAAGAAGCGCTCAAGTGCTATCAGTGCGGAATGTGCATGTCGCTCTGCCCTTGGTACCAGGTCGACAACGTCACCTTCACGGTCTATCGTCTGCCTCAGGCGGTCAGGCTCGGCGCGGTTCTCAATACCGAAGACAAAGAGAAGGTGGCCGCCGAAGTCACCGAACTCTACCGCTGCGTCGGCTGTGAGGCCTGTCTCTACCAGTGTCCTCGCGGAGTGGATATCCCGGCGGTCCTCCGTGCGGTCCGTCGTATCCTGGTCGAGAACCGGTCGATACCGTCGCCTTTGCAGAGCACCATCGCCCGCACTCGGGCCACCGGCAACCCGCTCGGCGGCGCGCCTGGAGCGCGCACCGACTGGGCCAAAGGCCTTTCGGTGCCCGTCTTCGCCCCCGGGACCGAGTACGCGTGGTTCACCTGCTGCACCGCCGACTACGACTCACGCTGCCAGGCGGTAGGCCGGGCGACTGTCAGTATCTTGGCGCGAGCTCAGGTCTCCTACGGCGTGCTTGGCGCGAAGCAGGTGTGCTGCGGCGAGGCGCTGCGCAAAGCCGGGGCCGAGCAGGTCTTCCGGCAGTTGGCGGAAGACAACACCGCGCTCATCACTCGCCTGGAGGTGAAGAAGCTGCTTTTCACCTCTCCCCACTGCCTCAACGGCTTCCGCCGCAACTATGGCGAAATCGCAGCCGGCCGCGAGCTGGTACACGTGACCCAGCTCTTCGCCCGGCTTATCGACGAAGGCCAGCTCACACCGATGAAGCACCTGGACAAGCGTGTCACCTATCACGACCCCTGCACCCTCGGACGCCAGAGCGGAATCTACGAGGAACCACGGCGGGTCCTGCAGAGCATACCCGGGCTCGAGCTGGTCGAAATCGAGGACTTCAACCGGGACCAGAGCGTATGCTGCGGTGGTGGCGGTGGCGGACTCTGGCTCGACTGGCCCAAGGGCGAACGGCTCTCAGACATCCGGGTCAAGCAGGCGGCCCAGACCGGTGCCAAGGTTCTCGCGGTCGCGTGCCCCTACTGCCTGCAGATGTTCGAGGACTCGGTCAAAACCATGAACCTCGACCTGGAAGTCCGCGACGTCGCCGAGCTCCTCGCCGATTCGCTCGGAGAATAGCCCACCACCAACGCGCCCGAAACCCGGATAGCAGCCCGGGTTTCCGTGCTTACAGGAAAATCTCGGTCTTGGTGGGGTCGGGCCCGGCCTCGGTGATTTCCTTTGTGAATCCGCCCCCCTGTGCGAACCTCGCTTCCTCTGCTGCTGCAGTCCGGGCAAGATTCAGACGACCAACCTCCCGGTTTCCACTCCTATGACGGGATCGCCTTGAGCGCGGCGTTTATCATCGCCTCGGTCTGCCCGGACTTGAACCCGAGATGGTTGATTGCGCCCGACGGGCAGATCGCGGCGCAGTTGCCGCAGCCTTTACACAAGGCCTCGTTGATGTGGGATACGGTCCTGTCCGCTCTCTCGACCAGTTCCGGAGCGTTGTACGGGCATGTGGCCACGCAAAGCCCGCAACCCGCACACACGTTCTCGTCCACCACCGAGGTTGTGGCGCTCGCTTCGTACTTGTCCCTGGAGAGGATGGTACCTGCCCTTGCTGCCGCGGCCTTTGCCTGGACTATGGCTTCCGGAATGCTCTTGGGCGAATGCGCCAGCCCGGCAAGAAACACGCCTTCGGTCGCGAAGTCAACCGGCCTCAATTTAACGTGCGCTTCAAGGAAGAAACTGTTTTCGTTCAGCGGGACTTTGAGCATCTGGGAAATGGCCGCGGCATCTTTGTGCGGGACGATGGCCGGAGCAAGCACGACTAGGTCCGGGCTAACGGTCAGGTCGGTCTCAAGCACCAGATCCCGCGCTTTCACTTTCAGCTTGTCCCCGTCCTTCTCCACCACCGGCTTCAGTTCCTCGTCATACCTGAGGAATATTATGCCCTTGTCACGCGCACGCTGGTAGTACTCCTCAAGGAATCCATAGGTCCGCATATCCCGGTACAGCACGAAGATGTTCACCTTGGGATTGAGTTCCCTGAGCTCAAGAGCATTCTTCACCGCTCCCTGGCAGCACACTCGTGAGCAGTACGGGTGCTCAGCATCCCTTGACCCGACGCACTGAATCATCACGACGTTCTTGAGCCTGGCCAGCTTGTGGGCCTGTGGGTTCTGCATCCGCTTCTCCAGCTCGGTCTGGGTGATTACTCTCTCGTCCTCGCCGTACAGGTACTCCATGGGCCTGGATTCCTCGGCGCCGGTCGTAACGATGACAACCCCATGCTCAATCTCGATTTGTGCCTTTTGGCTCCCGGCTGTTGGTTCCTGGCCTTTGACCTCAATCGTTGTCTTGTAGTTCCCGATGTAGCCTTTGACATCTTCAATAGCGGCTGACTTGTACACCTTGATTCTCGGGTGATTCTCAATCTCCTGGACCAGAGCCTTCAGGTACTGCTGAACATCCTCGCCCTGAATCGTATGGTACAGGTTTCTCAGGTTCCCGCCCAGTTCACTTTCGCGCTCGACCAGTATGGCGTCGAACCCCTGGTCGGCTAACGACAAGGCGGCCGTCATTCCGGCCAGACCACCGCCGATGACCAGTCCTTTCTGAATGACCGGCAGCATCACCGCATACAAGGACTCCAGCAACCCCGCCTTTGCCACCGCCATCTGAACCAGGGTCTTTGCCTTTGCCGTGGCCTTTTCCGGCACGTGCCCGTGAATCCAGGAACACTGGTCCCGGATGTTCGCCATTTCAAACAGGCACGGGTTCAGGCCGGCTTCGCGCAGGGTCTCCTGGAACAGCGGCTCGTGGGTTCTGGGCGAGCAGGACGCAACCACGACGCGGTTGAGCCGCTGCTCTTGGATAGTCCTGCTTATTTTCTGCTGGGTATCTTGAGAACAGGTAAACAGGTTGTGCTCGCCATAGACGACACCGGGCAGTTTCTTGGCGAATTCAACAACCCCGGGAACGTCCACGACGCTCCCGATATTGATGCCGCAGTGACACACGAACACACCGATTCTCGGCGCTTCGCCCCTGACATCCCTTTCCTCGGGGTAGGTTTTGGGTACAATCGCGGTTCCCCGGGCATCGGCTACTACGCCTTCGGCCGCGGCCGCGGCGCCCGATGCCTCCATCACGGTCTCCGGTATGTCCTTCGGGCCGCAGGCCGAACCGCATACGAATACCCCGGGTCGGTTCGTCTCGACCGGTGAGAAAACCGAAGTCTTGAAGAACCGGTACTTGTTCAGCTTTGTGTTCAGCTTATCGGCAAGGACCGCATTGGCCTTCCTCGGTTCGAGCCCGACCGAAAGCACCACCATGTCGAACTCTTCGCTCAACTGCCGCGGATTGCTCTCCGTGGTGTAATACACAAGCAGGTTCCCGGTCTCGGGAATCTCCAGGACCTTGCCGACCCGGGACCGAATGAACCGCACCCCATGCTGATCCTTTGCCCGGTTGTAGAACGCGTCGAAATCCTTGCCGTGGGCCCGGATGTCCATGAAGAATATCGTCGGCTCGACGCCTTTGACGTGCTCCTTGGCGATAATCGCTTCCTTGATCGCGTACATGCAGCAGACCGACGAACAGTACTTCCGGTCTTCCATGTCGTCCCGGCTCCCGACGCACTGAATCCAGGCGATTCGCTTCGGTACCTTGCCGTCGTACGGCCGCTGGACGTGGCCGGCGAAAGGCCCGGAAGCGGCCAGGATGCGCTCGAACTCGATGCTGGTCACGACGTTCCTGCACCTGCCGTACCCGAACTCGTACTTGAGCGAAGGATCGAACTTATCCGCGCCGTCCGCGACAATGACCGCGCCGACGTCGAAAGTGAGCTGCTGCTCCTTCTGGTCGAAGTCGATTGCAT
This sequence comes from uncultured bacterium, assembly GCA_964402475.1. Classification (GTDB taxonomy): domain Bacteria; phylum Hydrothermota; class Tepidihabitantia; order Tepidihabitantales; family Tepidihabitantaceae; genus UBA2258. The sequence goes on from CAYOCZ010000001.1 coordinate 11,580, forward strand.
CCGCTTCGCAGAATTCCTTGCAAACCTGGCACTCACCGGTCTGCAGGTGGATGCAGTGCTCGGCGTCAATCGTAGCGTAGTTCGGAACCGCCTGCGGGTAGGAGATGTATATCGCCGACCTCTCCACCAGGCCTTCGTCGAACTCGGACAGAATCGGGACCGGCTTGTTGTGCGTAATCTCCTCGAACTTGATGCACTTGGCCGGACACACGGAAAAGCACGCTCCACAGGTCTGGCATACGTCTGACTGGACGTCGAATGCCGGCTGCACCAGCCGCTTATCGCCTCTGCCGGTAAACCCGATTGCTCCTTTCCCCATTCGGTCGCGGCACATGCGAACGCAGAGCCCGCAGAGCAGACAATCCTCATTCTTCGGCTTGATCCTGGGCTTCCCGACCCCCATCTCCACTGCAAGGCGTTTGACCTCTTCGGAATCCGGGCACCGCGCCAGCAGCAGCTCCACCATGATTTTGCGGGTCTGCTTCACACGCGGAGTGTCGGTCTCGACGACAAGCCCGTCCTGGGCCGGATAGGTGCAGGATGCGTGAATGGATGCCGGGCCGTTGTTTTGGCTCACTTCGACCAGGCAGAGCCGACAGGCACCATAAGCCGGCAGCGCCTTGTGATAGCACAAGGTGGGGATTTTGATGCCGGCCTTGTTTGCTGCCTGGAGTATCAAGCTGCCCTGTTCGACTTCTACCTGCTTGCCGTTGATTGTCAGACTTACCATGCTGTTCTTGTTGCTCATCTGTCCTGGCCGTGGTTGGGTGCTTTCCGCATCTCGTCGGTATCCAGCCTGAAGCTGGTTTCGGGGTCCCGATGCTCGTATACGAAGTGTGTCTCCGGATGACCGGCAATCAGGGTCGTGAGGGTCTGCTCCATATCGCCAAGAGGCTTGCGGTCGATGTGGCTGTGCCGGAAGGAAGCCTTCACTCTCGTGCCCTTGCCGACTTCGGAACTGATTTCGATATCACCGCCGGCTTCCCGGGCCGCTTGTGCCAGCAACGGAAGACCCAAGCCTACTCTCCGCGTAGTCCTGGTGGTATAGAACGGGTCAAGAACCTTGTCGACGGTCTCCTGGTCCATTCCTCTGCCGTTATCCTCTATCTCAACACTGAGCAGGTCCTTCTCAACATCCTCGTTGACCCTTATCCTGACTTCTGAGGCCTCTGACTCGACCGAATTCTCGACCACATCAAGAATATGCAAGGACAGATCTTCCATCTTCGTTGTGCAGGGCCTTTCCTATTTCAGTCGCCGTTGCTTCCTTAACGAGGAAAACGGTCGAACTCCTGCCGATATCATCCACGGAATGGGCATCGGAGGACGCAATCACCGGGAAGCCGAACGCCTGCGGAGAGCCGGGGGGCTCCCTGCCCGGAGAGGCCCTTGCCGATACCTCGACACCGTCCAGAGCCAGTTCATCGGGGATAAAGCCGAGCTGACCAATAATGCCGAACCGCTCGCGGTCAACGTGGGCCGCAATCGCCACCCCGCCCAGTGAGTGGATCGCGTCCACAACCTCGTCAACCGACAACGTGGTTGCCCCGATCAGAAGCCGGTCATTGACGCCGGTCACTTCGTCGTGCTCATCAGCCAGCACCTGCTCTCCGAAAGCCCGCTCGTCGTTGACCCCGGGCAGATTGTCGTAGATGACGCGCTGGAGCCCGAACAGGCCTTCGTCATCATCAAACAGGACCAGGATGTGTACTTCCTCTTCGGACGTAACCTCAATCCCGCCGACGACAGCGACTCCTTCCCTGTCCGCCGCCTTTCTCACCGCAACTACGTTTTCTGCAGAGTTGTGGTCGGAAATGCCGATTGCATCCAACCCCTGCTGACGCGCCCTGCCTGCTATCCGTCCGGGCAGCATCCCCAGGTCCGCGCAGGGAGAAAGACAGGTGTGGATATGCAGGTCCATCCTCAGCTTCTTGAGCATCCCGCCTGCGTCACTTCGTGTTCCCGCGGATGCCGATTTCGCAGAGTCTTCCCGCAATCTCAAAGGTCTGCAGGCCGGTCAGCATGACCGGGATGTCCTCCTGCTCCGCTTTTGCCAGGACCTCCTGCTCCGCTTTCCTTCCGTTCACGATGATGATTCCGGAAAGCTCCTTCAGGGAAGCCACGGCAATGATGTTCTGATGGACCTGCAGCGTGACCCAGACATTGCCCTCCCGGGAATTGGCCATCACGTCGCTGAGCAGGTCGCTCGCATAACCGCCGCTTACTTCTCTGTCGAGGCCGCACCGCGGGGTGGCCGACTCCAGATGGAGTCTTTCCACTATGTCCTTGAGTTTCATGATGCCTCGTTCTGCCGCCGAACGTCCTTGTCAGCCTCGTTTCCGTTAAGGTAGATTACGACCTCGAGATTCGTTCCCTTGCCGATTTGCGAGGCCAGACTCATTTCGTCCGCGCAGTTCCTGATATTGCACAAGCCCATTCCGGCCCCGAATCCCATCTCCCGTATCCAGTCAGGGGCAGTAGAAAAACTGGGCTGCATCGCCTGCTCGGTGTCGGGGATTCCGGGTCCGTTGTCCGATGCGCCGATCGTAATCCGGTCCGAGCATACCGAGACCGTGAGTCTGCCTCCATCGGTGAACACTATGATGTTGATTTCGGCCTCAAACGCGACAATCGCTATGCGGCGGACTATTTCGGGTCGGATACCGAGCCGATGCAGCGTTTTCTTGAGCCTGCTTGCCGATTGCCCGGCACGGTCGAAATCCTTACCGGCTATTTCGTACTTGAGGACCAGGTTCGTTTTGTCCGCGACGATGTCCTCGAAGATGTGACTGGCCCGATAGTGGTGAATCTCCTCCTCGTGGTACTCGACCTCCAGCTTTCTCAGCAGGCACTTGATGATGTTGCCCTTGGTAATAATCCCGACCAGCTTCTGTCCGTTCCGTTCGATCACCGGGAAGCGGCCAAACCCGTACTGCTCGAATTTCCTGACGGCATGAACCAGCGGTTCGTCGGCATACAGCGTTTCCGCATCCCTCGTCATCCTGCGCTCGATGATAACGTCCATTTCTCCCTGGGCCAGACACCTGATGTAGTCCTCGATGCTGATAAGCCCGACGACTCTGCCTTCATCTACTACCGGAACCCCGGAAATGTGCTTCTCACGCATCACATCTCTCAGGTTATGAATCGCCTGCTTCGGACTCACCGTGACGACGTCGGCGATCATCGCGTCCCTGACCCGGAGCTCATAAGTCAGCTCCTGAATCTTAGTGAAGTTCCTATCTTTGGTCATTCCTCTTGCTGATGTCCAGATAGCCCAGACCCGTGAGCCCGTTCTTGAACAGCCTGCCGCAACTCACGAACATCGGCAGGCGGGTAGTCATCAGGACTATGCCCTTCTGCTCGGCCAGCTTGAGCGTCTTTTCGTCCGGCTCCTTGCCGCGGATGAAGCAAATCGCGTGGATGTCGGCCACGTTGGCCGTGTAGATGACCTGACGGTTCGCCAGTCCTGTCAGGAGGATTGCGTCGGGTTTGGCGAAGGCCAGGACGTCGCTCATCAGGTCGGAAGCGCAGCCGATTTTCACTTCGGTCTTGAGACTGTCCTGACCGACCAGGACTTCCGCCTCGATGGTCTTGCTGATTTCTTCGAGCGTCATCCTGCTATTTCTTCCATTTCGCCTTTTGCTCTCCGGCCTCTTTCTTCATTGGCTTTAATGGTGGCTTTCCTGTCGTGACCAGTATCGCATCGAACTTGCAGACATCATAACAGACCCCGCACTTGATGCATTTGTCCTGGTTTATCGCGTGCGGCGTTTTCTTCGTCCCGGTGACAGCATGGGAAGGGCAGTTCTTTGCGCACAGCGTGCAACCGGTGCATTTGTCCTTATCCACTTCATATCTAATCAGCGCCCTACACACCTTGGCCGGGCACTTCTTGTCCCTGATATGGGCGACGTACTCGTCTCTGAAATGGCGCAGGGCGCTCAGCACGGGATTGGGCGCGGTCTTGCCCAACCCGCACAGGGATGCCTCCTTGGTGGCCTCACCCAGCTCCTCCAAGAGTTCGATGTCACCTTCCTTCCCATTTCCCTCGCAGATGTTCGTCAGGATTTCATGCATCGCGGCGAGGCCTTCGCGGCAGGAAGTGCACCTTCCGCAGGATTCGTCTTTCGTGAATCCGATGAAGTACTTGGCGATATCAACCATGCAACTGTCCTCGTCCATCACGATCATCCCACCCGACCCCATGATCGCGCCCGCCTCCTGCAATCGCTCGTAGTCCACCGGCAGGTCGAGCATGCTCTTCGGGATAACACCGCCGGACGGACCGCCGGTTTGAACGGCTTTGAACTCCCTTCCGTTCGGAATCCCGCCCCCGATGTCATAGACGATCCGACGCAGGGTTATCCCCATCGGTACTTCCACCAGCCCGGCGTTGTTGATATTCCCGGCCAAGGAGAACACCTTGGTGCCTTTGCTCTTCTCTGTCCCGATTGCGGCAAACCACTCTGCCCCGAAGTTGATAATCCTCGGCAAGTTCGTCAGGGTTTCTACATTGTTGATGACCGTGGGTTTCCCGAACACCCCTCGCTGGACCGGGAAGGGGGGCTTCTGGGTAGGTTCTGCCGGCCGGCCTTCAATCGAGTGAATCAGTGAAGTCTCCTCCCCGCAGACGAACGCACCGGCCCCACGGAATATCTCGACGTCGAAGTCAAAGCCCGAACCGAATATGTCCTTTCCGAGCAATCCGTACTCCATGGCCTGACCGGTCGCACTGATCAGCCTCTTGATCGCCAGCGGGTATTCAATCCTGATATACACGTAGCCTTTGCTCGCTCCGATTGCGTAGGCGGCAATCAGCATCCCCTCAATCAGTGAATGGGGATCAGCCTCAATTATCGACCTGTCCATGAAAGCTCCCGGGTCACCCTCGTCAGCATTGCAGATAAGGTACTTGGGCGTATTCGGGTTGCTCCGGCAGAACTCCCATTTCCTGCCGGTCGGAAAACCGGCACCACCACGTCCCCTGAGCCCCGAGTCCTTTATCTCCCGGACGACTTCCTCAGGACTCATATCCTTCAGCACCTTTGCCAGGGCTTTGTACCCGTCCCTGGCGATGTACTCATCTATCTGGTCCGGGTCGATTATCCCCCTGTTCCAGAGCGCAATCAGTCGCTGGTCACGGTAGAAAGGAACGTCGTGCAGCTTCTCAATCGGGTACAGGGTCTCAGGATGGACGTACATCAGGGACTTCACCGGCCGGCCCTTGAGCAGGTGCTCCTCAACCAGATGCGGGATGTCTTCTTCTTTCAGGAACTGATAGACCACGTCGTCCGGCTGGACAATCAGCGTCGGTCCCTTGGTGCAAAGCCAACTGCTCCCGGTAAGGACAACCTGGACTTCATCCTCCAGGTGGTGCTTCCTGATTTCCTCCTCGAGCCGCTTCTTGATTGACAGCGCCCCGACCGAAACACACATGGTGCAAGTGCAGAGCATTACGTTGGTTCGGTATACCTTCATTCCAATTCCGATTGTCGAATGGCGACTGCCGAGTAACCGAAGGGAACGTGCCGTCCGACGGCACAACGACATGATGCCTCAGCGGTCTCACATGCTGCGTTTTGCCTTCTGCAATCCGACCTCTGCCTTCTGTTTTTCCTCACGGTACTCTTTCACTCCCGAAAGCCAGCGCGTATTCCTTGACGATCTCCCCTGAAAGGACGTGCCTGACGAATATTTCCTTCGCCTTGTCCGGAGTCACGTCCACGTATTTCACCGGCGGCTGGCCCTGGACTTCGACCGTTATCATCGGTTCCCGGCTGCACAGGCCGGCGCAGCTCGAAGGAATCAGAATGACGTCCTTGACGTCCCGTTCTTCTATCTCAGTCATCAACGCGCTCATCACGGCCCGCGCTCCGGCTGCTATCCCGCAGGTGCCCATATGAACAATGACTTTTGCCCGGCTGGTCCCTTCACGGAGAGAAATCGTCCTCTTCACCTTCTCGGTTATTCTCGCCAGGTCTTCAGGCCTCAACTTCGGCATCACCCGCCTCCTTGTAGTGCTTGAGCAACTTCGGGATATGGGACAGCCGGAAATGGCCGTGCATGTCCTCGTTCACCACCACAACCGGAGCCTGGCCGCAGCACCCGAAACAGGATATGGTCTCAAGCCCGAACATCAGGTTCTTGGTCGTGTTTCCCACCCTGATGCCGAGAGCTCTCTCAAACGCCTCAAGAATCCGGTTCCCGCCCTTGATGTAGCAGGCCGTCCCCATGCAGACATTGATGGTGTATTTCCCTCTCGGTTTCAGGCTGAACGCATTGTAGAAAGTGGCTACCTGGTAAATCAGGCTCAGAGGCATGTCAAGCTCCTCGGAGATGTAACGCAGCACGTATTCCGGGAGATAGGAATAGCTGATGTTGATGTCGTGCAGAACCGGCAGCAGGGCGCCTTCCCTGTTCTTGTGCTCCTCGATAATCCGCCGCATTTTCGCCAAATCGTCGGGCTTGAGCTTCACCTCGACCTTCTCCTGGTCAAGGTAGACCGCCTTTGTTACCGGGCAGTTCTCCACGCATAACCCGCAGCCGGTGCACTTGTCCTCGTTGACATAGCGGGGCTTCTTCTTCACTGTCACCACGAAATTGCCCGGGGTCCCGGTCAACTGCTCAAGTTCGGCGTTCGTGATGAGCTCGATGTTCGGATGCCTTCCGCAATCAACCAGCTTCGGCGACACGATGCACATCGCGCAATCGTTTGTCGGGAACGTCTTGTCCAACTGCGCCATGGTCCCGCCGATGGCCGGGCCCGACTCAACCAGGTAGACCTTGAACCCGGAATTGGCCAAATCCAGCGAAGACTGAATTCCGGCTATCCCGGCACCGATGACAAGCACGGCGCCAACGGGCCGACTTCCGCTTTGGGCAACCGCCGATTCATGCCGATTCACGCCGACGGAAGGACTGAATTGCTCGTTCATCGTTCAGCGTTCATCTTATTCCAGCTATCTGCGTTCACCTGCGGTTCCGCTTTCGGAGCTCTAGTTTCTCCTCTCATTGCATGCCCGTTCGTCTCTCCGCGCGCTCCCGTTTCCTGGCGGCGACCGTTTCAACCATGGAAAGCACGTTCTTCTTGTCGGTATCCGACAAGGCCGCCAACTGAAGCCAACCATGGTCCGCTGCCTCGGCGAAGGCCCGCTTCGCCATCGTGGTCCTGATCAGGACGGTGGTATACCCGTCGGCAGAACCGAGGCCGCCTACTGAGATGTCCGCGAAGTCGTTGGCGAAGTTCCGGCACACAAGGCAGGCCGGCCTCGCGATATCCTCTATCTCGCCGAAAGGAACGCGGATGGTTACGCCGGACTTCATCTCCAGCCTGAAATCCTCCTTGACGTTAATCTTCAGGATATCCTCCGGCCTTATGCGGTACTTCTTCACGAATCCCTTGTCCATGAGATCCTCGAACGCGAAACACTGCATGCAGAATAGCCCAACAGTGAAGTAAATCGCATCTGCCGGCAGGATGTTCAGGACCTGCATTTTACGGACCGCTGTAATCTGGCACGGAGTGCCGACAACCGCCAGTTTCGTGGTTCGCGTCGGACCGAACATCCTCACCACTGGAAGAATCGACACGTAGGTGGAGTACTTTTCGCCGATTCCCTCGAGATGAGATGATTCGGAGAACTGCGACCCCGCCGCCTGAATCAGTTCTTCACGTGTAGTCGCAATCATCGGCTCGCGGTTGAACAACCCCGTCTTCTTCGCGGCTATCGCACCGTCGATGGTCTTGCTCTCAAGCATGTAAGCAAGCAACGCGGTGACCACGCCGCCGTCGGTTGCGACCTCTGCGATCTTCGCGTCCAATGCCCGCGCGGAAATGACATCCCGCAGGTTGCCAACCGGGGCCGACCATCCGAATTTGGCCTTGACGTCTTCGTTGAGCTCCTGGGTCTGGGGACAGATGAGATAGCATATCCCGCACCTGAAGCATTTGTCCGGGTCTACATATTGGGGTAGGTTGTCGGTGCAGTGGCACATCTCAATTGCCCCCATCCGGTGGGCAGTACAGAAGGAAACACACGCCCCGCACTTATTGCACAGACCCTTTCCTATGACGTCCTTGAGAAGGTCGTCAAAGCTCAACTTCGTGCTCTGCTTCATACTTCTGTTCGCACCGGCTGCCGGTAGTTCATTTCGCACTGAACCTGCCCTGAACCATCGACTCGATTCTCTTCTTCTTCTCGGCACCGGGTTTGATCAGGTATTCCACCAGGTTGCACCTCAAGTCCTGGGCAAACCGGTCAAGTTCCTCCATCTGCTCAAGGCGCTCCCTGGGGGCGAAGCCCTCCTCGACCGCCATCTCACGCAGCACACCCATCACGTCGGCGAACTTGACGTTCTGCGGGCAATGTGCGTAACAGATGTAACATCTGGCGCACATCCAGATGATATCCGAGGACAGGACGTCCTTCCGCATCCCCAGAATGGCCATCCGGATGATCTTCCTCGGGTCATAGGTCTCGTTGACTTCCGCGACCGGGCAGCTCGCGGTGCAGGTGCCACACGAAAAACAACGCTTGAAGTTCTCGGCCCCGGGTCGCGCGGCGATGTCGTACTTGAACTTCGTATCAAGGTCCTTCACGTCAATTTCATCCATACTGCCTCCTCTCAGAACTGCTCCGGCAGTCTCTGCAACTCTGCATACGAGAACACCGGGCCGTCGGTACACACGTACTTGGACCCGATATTGCATCTGCCACACTTCCCTATCCCGCACTTCATTCTTCTTTCGAGCGAGGTGTAGATTCTCTCGGGCGGGAATCCGAGCCTGAGCAGGACCGGCAGAGTGTATTTGATCATCACCGGCGGTCCGCACACGACGGCCCAGGTATTCCTGGGACTGGGCGCCACTTCCTCGGTCACGGCCGGGACGAAACCCACTTTCTTATCCCAGCCCGCAACGTCCTTGTCGATGGTAAGGTGCAGGTGCAAATCGTCGCGCTTCTCCCATTCGGCCAGCTCGTCGCAATAGAGCAGCAAGCCGGGCCTGCGCGCCCCGTATATAACCGTGATGTCGGCGAAATCCCCCCGGTGCGCGAACATGTAGACTCCGAGCGACCGGAGTGTCGTAAATGCAAATCCGCCGCTGACAATCAATACGTTCTGGCCGTTGAACTTCTCCACCGGGTAGTGATTCCCGAACGGACCCCGCAGGCCGATGGTTTCGCCCTGTGCCAGGTAATGAAGCGCGGTCGTAACGACCCCGACCCGGTTGACGGTGAATCGCAGGAACCCCTCCTCGGTTGGCGATGATGCAATTCCGAACGGGGCTTCTCCTCTGCCCAGGATGGACAACTGGCAGAACTGGCCGGGCAGATAGTCGAACGTCTGCTCTTTGTTGCGGAAACTGAGGTCGAACGTCCTCAGGGTTCTGTCGTCCGACTCCGTCCGTATCTTGTCCACGGTCATCGAGATGGGCACGTAACAATTACCCGGCATTAATGAACCTCACAAGTACTTCACGGATATCGAGATTAACCGGACAGCTACGGATGCACCTGCCGCATCCCACGCACGCCATCTCGCCGTATACGTCAACGAAGTAGTTGAATTTGTGCATCACCCGTTGTCGAAGTCGTTCCTTCCCGGTCGGTCGCGGGTTGTGTCCGGACGCCTCTTTCGTGAACAAAGGCGCCATGCAGGAATCCCAGATTCTGATTCGCCGGCACTGGTTCGTACCCGACGCCTTTTCGTCTTGAATGTCGAAACAGTGACAGGTCGGACACAGGTACGCGCAGGCCGCACAGGAAAGACACTTTCCGGTAAGTTCGTCCCACAAGGGGCTGTCCCAGGCTCTATCCAAGGCTGATTTCAGGGAAGAGACGTCAACCTTGCCTGCCATCGATGACTCGGCCCGCTCCTTGATGTCGGCAGCCTTACGCAGGTCGGCTGCGGAGGCTTCCTCGCAAGGGATCCCTTTCAGGAAGTCCATTCCCTTTTCGCTGCGGGGCTCCAATAGAATCGCATCACCGATATCGGTGAGCGCTATATCCGAGCCTTCTGTGCTGAACGGGCCAGAGCCCAACCAGTTGCAGAAACAGCCGGCCCGTGGTGTGCTGCAGCCCATGGTCACTATGAGTGCATTCCGATATCGCCGCGTCCAGTATGGGTCATTGTGTTCGCCGGTGCCGAATACCTTGTCCAACATCAACAGGCCCCTTGCATCGCACGGCCTGATGCCGATTACCGCAATCGGCCTGTCCGGCTCCTGGGTTGGCACCACCTCCCCCTGATTGCCAGTGAGCAATGTCTCGGTCTGGGGAAAGAAAATACCCTTTGCCGACTCATCCGGGTTGGCGATGTCCAGCCGTAGCGCTCCGGCCGACTCGACTTCGGCGAAGCGCATCAGGCCACCGCTATCAACCGGGCCGAACAGACGGTACCGAGAAAACAACGCAGCGACGAATTCGTCAAGCCGCTTCTTGTCTAGCCGAAGTACCTTACTCACAGGATGAACTCCTGTTTATCTTCCTCGTTGTAGGCCGCCATGGCCGGTATCTGGTCGGGAACCAGGCCGGGAGTGTATCCGAATCTCTCCCGCACCTCTCGCTCGACCCTCTGGTTCAAGAGGCTCAGGTTGATACCAAGGGGACAAGCCCGCTCACACGCCCCGCATTCAACGCACCGCCCCGCCGTATGAAGGGCCCGTACGATGTGAAACAGCATCGTATCGGACAAGTCAGTGCTCTTCCCGAACCACTGGGGGTCGCTCTGGTCAACGAAACACTCTTCGCAGTAGCACATCGGGCATGCGTTCCGGCAGGCATAGCACCTGATGCACTTGGCGAACTCCTTCTCGAAGAAGGCCCACCTCTCGGAGGCTCCGAGTTCCTCGAACTTCTCCAGTTCCTGCCGCCCGCATTTCTCCGGTGCCGCTTCTACCGGCTCGGTGATGAACACGTCGTACACCGGCGGGTTCGGGTAGCGACACCTCTTGCACGAATCAGACAGGACATCGGATCTGTCCATGGATACCTCAAAGTCCTTCCCCTCGAATACGACCGTCTCGCCGTCAACCCGGCACCGGGAAACATCCCGATCTTGAACCCGGTCGCGGACCTTCCTATGGTCAAGAACGCCTTCACAGGGAACGCCGATAATCAGCACATCCTCACGTTTGACCTGGCCTTCGGCCACATATTGAACCACCGCCCTGCCGTCGCAGCCTTTTGCCACGATTCCCACTCTGTCGCCCTGGGCCCGGTCGCACCTCCTCAGGTACTGGGCCAGGTTGTTGCCACAGGTGATGTCGAAAATCAGACCGTCTGTATCCGCCTCGCTTCTGGCAAAGACCGGCGTTGACCGAAACGCCGTGCTTCCCCGGGCGTGCCCGATCACACAACTGACCTTTTTCTCCTTAAGCAGCTCTTCCACTTTGTCCCTCAGCAACTGCTCTACGTTCGCCATGTCAGTCTTTCGTGTCCGAAGACCTGACCGCCTTCACCAGTTTCCTGGCAGGACCAAGCCTCTTCACATCCTCGGTGACCCTGGTGACAACCTGGGCGAACTTCTCGCCTTCGCCGGCCGACACCCAGGAGAATTGAACCCGGCCCGGCTCCAGACCCATGAATTCCAGAACCGTCTTCAATACGGCGAACTTCCTGCGAGCCACGTAATTCCCCGAGATGTAATGGCAGTCCCCGGGGTGGCAGCCTGAAACCAGAACTCCGTCGAATCCGTTCTGAAGGCACTTGAGAATGAATATCGGGTTCACCCTTCCGGAGCAGGGAACCCTGACCGCCCGGATATTGGGAGGGTACTGAATCCTTGAAACCCCGGCAAGGTCGGCCCCGGCGTAGGAGCACCAGTTGCACAGGAATGCCAGTATCCTGGGTTGCCAGGAATTCCGGGTCTCTGTCCGTTCTGCTCTTTTGTCATCGGCTTTGTGTTCCTGGTGGCTTCGTGTTGAGTCCATCCGTTCTTTCATGTCGCTATCGCGCTGATCGCTTCGAAAATCTGGTCGTCGGTGAAACCCTTCAGGTTGACGGCGCCGCACCGGCAGGATGCCGCACAGGCCCCACACCCCTTGCACAGCGCTTCGTTCACTTCGGCAACCGTTTTTACAACCTTCGACGGCATGACCTTGTCCTTCAATTCGATTGCGGCATAGGCACAGGCTTCAACACAAACACCACAACCGGTGCATCGGTCGGGATTGACCCAGGATACGGTGCCCTCCGCCTCGATGGTCTTCTTGCTCAGCACGGCCAGGGCCCTTGCCGCCGCGGCCTTTGCCTGGGTGATTGACTCCTCGATGTTCTTCGGGGAATGAGCCAGCCCGCACATGTAGACCCCATCTGTGGCGAAGTCAACCGGCCTCAGCTTCATGTGGGCCTCAAGGAAGAATCCCTCTTTGTTCAATGGCACCTTGAGCATCTTTGCCAGGATTTCGTTCCCTTCCGGAGCATCCATCGCAGCCGAAAGCACAACAAGGTCGGCGTCAACTACGACCGTCTTGTCAAGCAGGAAATCCACCAGCTTGATTTTCAGCCTACTGTCCGGGTCGTTCGGGTCGCCGGGTTCGAGTTCGGGCTTGTGGTCCAAGTCGTATCTCTCGAATATCACTCCGAGGTCCCTCGCCTGGCCGTAATACTTCTCCGCCAGGCCATAGGTCCTCATGTCCCGGTACAGGACGTACACCTCGGTACCGGAATGCCGTTTCTTGATAAGCGTGGCGTTCTTCACCGCCTGGCCGCAGCATACCCGGCTGCAGTAAAGCCGTTCGCCCTCCCGGGAACCAACGCACTGGATCATAACCACGGTCTTGCATCGCGGAAGGTCGTCAATCCGTTTCTCAAGCTCAAGCTGGGTAATCACCCGGCTGTTCTTCCCGTAGAAATACTCGACCGGCCGCGATTCCCGGGCCCCGGTGGCGACAACCACAACGCCATGCTCATACTCGACCACAGATTCCGGGTCTTTATCCATTCCATGCTGCGGCCCTTGACTTTGTGTTTTTGTCTTTGTGTCAGGCTCTCCATCCCGGACTTCGGCGAGGGTTTTGAAGTGCCCGATGTAACCTTCGATGTTCCGCAGTCTGGCATTCCGGTAGACCGTGATGAGCTCATTCTCCTCCACTCTACCGATAGTCCTGCGCAGGAGTTCCACGGGGTCTGCACCGCTCAACGTGCTGTGGATGCCGGCCAGGTTGCCGCCGAGTTCGCGTTCTTTTTCCAAAAGACAGACTTCGTACCCGGCGTCGGCAATTGCCAGTGCCGCAGTCATGCCCGACAGCCCACCGCCGACGACCAGGGCCTTCGGGTTAATTTCAATCGGCAGCCTCCGAAGCGGCACCAGGTTCCTCGCTTTGGCAATGCCCATTTCCACCAAGTCTTTGACCTTGGCGGTTGCCGATTCGGGTTCGTGCATGTGCGCCCAGCTGCACTGGTCCCTGATGTTCGCCATCTCGAACAAGTACTCATTCAGACCGGCCTCTCTGAGCGTTTCCCGGAACAGCGGCTCGTGAGTCCTCGGCGTGCACGCGGCCACGAGAACCCGGTTCAGGTTGTGTTCCCGGACCCGGTCCTTAATCGTGTTCAGGCAGTCTTGGGAACAAGCGTACATGACGTCCTCGGTGCACTCGACGTTGGGCAGGGTCGCGGCGAACGCGGCAACGTCCTTGACGTCCACCACCCCGGCGATGTTGACCCCGCAGTGACACACAAACACCCCGATTCGCGGCCGCTCGCCCACAACGTCCCTTTCCGCAGGAAACGTCTTCTTCGACACCTTGTCCTGCCTTTCGAGCGCCAGCAGGCCGGCGCAGCCAGCCACCGCCCCGGAGGCGGACATCACCGATTCCGGGATGTCCTTGGGTCCGTTCGCCGCGCCGCAGGCGAAGATGCCCGGTCTCGTGGTATTGAGCGGCTCAAACGGAACCGACCGGCAGAACCCGTATTCATCCAGCTTGACGTCGGCCTTGTCCGACAGCTCGGCCATGCTCCCGCGGGGCTCCAGGCCGACCGAAAGCACGACCAGGTCGAAAGTCTCGCTGCCCCGCCTGCCGTACTCCCCGGTGAAGTGAAGCATCAGGTTGCCGTCGTCGGCCGGCGTGACGCGGGCGACTCGCGCCCTTGTGAACTTGACGCCGAACTGCGACTGGGCCCGTTCGTAGTATTTGTCGAAGTCCTTGCCGAATGCCCTTATGTCCATGAAGAACACGGTCGGCGAGACTCCCTTGCTGTGTTCCTTTGCTATGACCGCTTCTTTGATAGCGTACATGCAGCAGACCGAGCTGCAGTAATCGTGCTTCCGTTCTATGTCCCTCGAGCCGACGCACTGAACAAAGGCAATTTTGTGCGGCTCCTTCCCGTCCGACGGTCGCACGACGTGTCCCCTCTGCGGTCCGCTTGCCGAGAGCATCCGTTCAAACTCGATGGATGTCACCACGTTCGGGTACGCCTTGTACCCGTACTGGCCGTACCCGACCGGATTGTGCGGGTCAACCCCGGTTGCCAGGACGACCGCGCCGCAATTCAGGTTCACAAACCTGTCCTCGTCCTTGAAGTTGATTGCGTCCGCCGCGCAGGCTTTCTCGCACAGCCTGCACACGCCTTTGGTGAGATACAGGCAGTGCGCCGCGTCAATGACGTAGTTCGACGGGATGCTCTGGGCGAAGTACCGGTATATCGCCTTTCGCTGCCTGAGTTCCATGTCGAACTCGTCAAGGACCTTGACCGGGCACTTCTCGGCGCAGAGCCCGCAGCCGACGCACCTGTCCGGGTCAACGTAGCGGGCGTGCTCTCTGATCCGGCACGTGAAATCGCCGGCCGCGCCTTCCACCGAAACGAGCGACGAGCAGACGTGGAGCGTAATACCGGGATGCCGTGCGCACTCGCTCATCTTCGGCGAGAGGATGCAAATAGAACAGTCGTTGGTGGGGAACGTCTTGTCCAGTTGGGGCATTCTGCCGCCGATTGAAGGGGTCTCCTCCAACAGGTGGACGTCGGCCCCCATCTCCGCAAGGTCGAGTGCTGCCTGGATACCGGCTATCCCGGCGCCGACTACGAGTACCGACTTGCTGGGAATCTCCACGCTCAAACTGTCATCCTCTGCTCTGAAATATCGCCGGCTATCCGCTCGGTCAGCTCTGGAATCATCGCCTCCAGCTCCGGGCCGCAGCCCTCGTGGAACGTCGTATTGTCCTTCACTTCCACGGCATAGACATCAATCTCCTCCGGTATCTCGTACCCCAGGCTCTTTCCAAGCTCAATCGCAGTCACAAGACCTGCCCCGTGCGAACACGAAGGGTCCCCCGGGCTGCCGAGGTCTCCAAGACCCAGTTCGTGCAGTGTGCCGGGAATTCCCCCTTCTGTTTGTATCGAGTCGATTATGACAAGTTTGTCATACCCGGCAATGTAGTCCAGCAGCCGGATACCGGACAGACTCACCTCCATGACGTCCACATCGGGCAGACATCGTTTCCTGATTTCACCTGCTATCCCGAGGCCCACTCCGTCATCCGTAAGGATGGAGTTCCCGATGCCGACGATGAGGGTCTTCATCCTCTCCGCAGCGTCTCTACGACGTCTCCTTCCGGATCTCTGATATTCACCTCAAGCGGCATCTGGCCCGGCAGGCTGTGAGTCGCGCAAGCAAGACAGGGGTCATAGGCCCTGAAAGCCATCTCCACCATATTGAGGAGCCCGTCCGAGACATTGCCGCCCTTTATCAACGCTTTCGCCGCCCTCTCAATAGACATACATATCGCAGCAGAGTTATTGAGGGTGGCTACCAGCAGATTGACTTCGGTAATAATGCCTTTCCCGTTCGTCTTGTAGTGATGGTACAGCGTGCCTCGCGGTGCTTCCACCACTCCGATTCCTTCATCAGGCACTGCTGTCGGGATGGTCCTCACGTTGGGGTCGAGTATCTCCTCATCCTGGGCCAGTTCCAGAAACCTCTCCGCCGCGTAGAGCAGCTCGATAAGCCTTGCCCAGTGATAGGCGAGGGTATTGTGTACCGGCTTGCCACCCAGAACATCGTACATCTTTTCACACTCAGCCTGAGCAAGCGGGGTCGCCATTCCGTCGGACGCGTTGAGTCGGGCGAGAGGCGCTACCCTGTAGACGCCGCTGCCCTTCCCGTCGACAAAGCCCTTCCAGCCCACCGCCTTGAGATACGGGAACTTGATGTAGCTCCACGGTTCAACATGTTCCTCAATATGGTCTAGGTAGTCCTGGGCCTTGAACTTGACGAACTCCCTGCCTTCGGGGTCGACCACCCGGATGTCACCGTCGTAGAAGTTCACCTTGTTGTTCTCATCCACGAGCCCCATGTAGTAGGTCTCGTGCTTGTAGATATCTCCAACGATGACGTCCACATACTCCTTGTTTTTAAGCACGACGTCCTCAAAGGCCTTGAGCGCGAACCCGGCAAACTCCACCGCATCCTTGCCGGTCTGGATGTACTCCTGCCGGTCTTCCTTGGTGACTCCTCTGGATACTCCTCCGGGAAGATTGCATACCGGATGAATCACCCTGCCGCCTTGCTTCGTAATGACGTTCCGCAGCTTCTTCCTGATGTCGATAACCTGCTTGGCAGCATCAAGGCCCACCTTCCGAATCACACCCAGAATGTTCCTGTCTGCCGCAGGTGCCTGGGGCCCGACTATGAAATCAGGTCCTCCGAGGAAAAAGAAATGGAGCGTGTGGTCTTCTGCCATGAAAGCGGAATTGATGAGCTCCCTGATTTTCCTGGCAGCCGGCGGCGGCGCCACCTTGAACAGGTCGTCAAGCGCCTTGCCCGACGCCATGTGATGAGCAGTGGGACAGACCCCGCATATCTTGGGCGTGATTCTCGCCATCTCCTCTGCCATGCGTCCCTCAGAGAACTTCTCGAATCCCCTGAGTTCAGGCACCTGGAAGTACGCCTTGCTCACGTCCCCCTTGTCATCAAGGAATATCTCTATCTTCCCGTGACCTTCGAGCCTGGTTATCGGGTCAATCGTTATTCTCTTCGCCATGTTCTTTTCCTCACCCCATCCTCTTCCTTCTTAACAGTGACGCCGGCAGGCTGAACATGTAGAAGAGCCCGGCCGGGTCATCTACCTGGTTAACCAGGCTCTCTACCTCTTCCTCGGTCGCTTTGTCCTCATCTTCGACCCCGAGCATCGAGCCAAGCGCGGAAATCATCTTTGCGCCCTGGTCCAGGGATCCCTTGGGCGGACCAAAACACCCTCGGCAGGGCATGTTCGCGTTGATGCACCGCTCCCCGCACCCGGTTCTTGTCGCCGGCCCCAGGCAGATAATTCCTTCTTCAAGAAAGCACTTATTCGGGTCGGCGATGATTTCGTGAGGTCTTCTTATGGCTCTTATGCTCAGCTTATCCGGCTTGCTGTCTTTTCTCGGACAGGTGTCACACAGGGCCTTGTCAGGCGCGAGCACCGAGCCCTTGACCGGGAGTTTGCCTTCGAGGATGGCGGTGATTGCGCTCATGATGAGGTCCGGCGGCGGCGCGCAGCCGGGAAGGTAGTAATCCACGTCCACCACCTGGTCCAGGGTGCGCACCGTGTCGTGGAACTCAGGAAGCTCAAGCTCTACTCCGCCAATCACGGTCTTCTGCTGAGGATAGATGCCCTCGGGATTCCTGACCGAAGGAACTCCCTTGTACGCCCTCTCGAAAATGGCGTCCCGGTCCCAGAAGCTCGCAAGTCCGGGAATGCCGCCGAGGTGCGAGCAACTGCCGAAAGCCACGACCAGGCCTGACTTCTTCGTCAGCAGTTTCACCATCTCTTCCTGCTCCCCGGTCCTCACCGCGCCGTTTATGAAGCTGACCGCGATTGAACCGTCTTTCATCGCCTCAACGTCCTTGCGCTTGAAGTCCAGGGCAACAGGCCAAAACACGATGTCAACCGCAGCGACGACTGTCAGGATGTCTTCGGCAAGGTCAACCACCGCTTCCTCGCAGCCCCCGCACGAAGCGCACCAGTAGAACGCAACTTTCGGTTTAGCCATAGCCGCCTCCATTCAAGACAAGTCCAGAGGACCCAGTTTCCGGATTGTACCCGCCATCTCGTTTGCCACTCTTGCGAATCTCTCGCCCTCACCCGCGGCAACCCAGTCCAGTTTCACCCGCTCCGGTTCGATTCCGAACTGCCCTAGGGTTTTCCTGAGCAGCGATATTCTCCGCCTGGCCTTGTAGTTGCCCTTCTTGTAGTGGCAGTCTCCAGGGTGGCATCCCAGTATCAGCACCCCGCTTGCCCCTTCTCTGAAAGCCTGGAGCACGAACTCCGGCTCCACCCGCCCGCTGCACATCACCCGAACGGTCCTGATGTTCGCCGGGCATTCCAGGTGGGCATCGCCGGCCCGGTCAGCTCCCTCGTACGAGCACCAGTTGCAGAGAAATCCGACGATTGTCGGTTCTTTCATTTCGCCACTCCTCTAATCTCGGCGAGTATCTGCTCTCTCGTGAACTGCCTTGCCTTGATTGCGCCGGACGGACACGCGGCCACGCAGGTCCCGCATCCTCTACAGAGCGCCTCATCCACGACCGAAGTCCCTTTCTCCTTGTCCCGGGTTATCGCGGAATACGGGCAGAGCGGGATGCACGTCCTGCACCCGGAGCACAAATCCTCATCTACGACTGCCACCATTGGTTCCAGCGCGAGCTTCTCCCCGGGTATGAGCCGGGACAGTATCCTTCCTGCGGCCGCGCCGGCCTGTGCCACCGCGTCTCCGATGTCCTTCGGCCCCTGGCAACTGCCCGCTGCGAAGACGCCCTCCAGGGCCGTGGCAAAGGGCTTCATCAAAGCGTGCTCTTCGCAGAAGAACCCGTGGTCATCTCTCGAAGTATCGAGAATCCCGGCCAGTGCCTCAATGTCAGGACTCGGCTCGACCGCGGGCGCAAGCACCACCATGTCCAGCGATACCGTCCCTGCCGGGGAGCCAGTTCCGTATTTCACGGCCAGCTTGCCTTTCTCAGCGGCAACGGCCACGACCCCATCGCTCCTTACGAACTCGACACCCTGATCGGTAACCCTGTCATACCACTGCTGGTGTTCCTTCTTCGGGACGCAGATATCGGAGTAGAAGCAGTACAGCTTCGCGTCAGGCAGCTTCTCTCTCATCACGTGCGCGAGCTTGATTGAATACATGCAGCATATCCCGGAGCAGTATTCCTTCTCTTTCCTGCCGACGCAAAACACGAAAGCGATGGACTTCGGTTTCTCCCCGTTCTTCAGCAGGACCTTTCCGCCGGTCGGGCCGTTCGAAGCATTCAACCTCTCGAGCTGCAGAGCGGTCACGACATTGTCGAGCTTGCCGTATCCGTACTGAGGCAGCGCTTTCGGGTCGAAAAGCCCAGCCCCGGTGGCCAGGATGATTGCCCCGACTCTCTTCTCCACGACCTCGTCCTTATCGTCATACCTGATGGCTCCAAACGGACAGGCCTGCTCGCAGACCCGGCACTCCTCGCCCTTGAACCGCCTGCAGTTGTCCTTGTCAATGACCGGCACGTTCGGCAGAGCGCCGGCAAACGGGGTGAATATCGCCCTTCGCTTTGACAACCCCTCGTCATACTCATTAGACACCTCTACCGGGCACGGTTCAACACACGCGCCGCACCCGATGCAGGCTTCTTCATTCACGTACCTTGCCTTCCTTCTGATTCTAACCGTGAAGTTGCCGAACGACCCGAGCGTTTCCTCTAATTCGCTGTGGGTGAAAACTTCGATGTTCTCCTTCTGAAGGACCTCCTGGAGTTCCGGCGCAATCATGCAGGGCGCGCACTCCATGGTCGGGTACACCTCTTCGAACCTCGCCGCAAGCCCGCCGATGCAGGGGTTCTTTTCCACGAGATAGACCTTCCTTCCTTTCTGGGCAAGCGACAGGCAGGCTTCCAGCCCGGCAACTCCTCCGCCGACGACCAGGACATCGGCCCGGACCTCAATCTCCTTTCTCTCTATCGGCTCAAGCAATGGAGCTCTGTTTATCGCCGCCATGACCAAGCTCCTTGCTTTCGCGGTTGCCTGGGCCTTGTCAGGAGTCACCCAGGCGCACTGCTCCCTGATGTTGGTCATCTGCATCAAGAAAGGATTCAGCCCGGCCTCCTCACATGCCCGCATGATCTTCTGCTCGTACATCTTTGGTGTGCAGGCGGCAACCACCACCCTCGAGAGCTTCTGCTTCTCGATTTCGGACTTGAGGAACGCCAACCCGTCCGCGGAACAGAGCAGGTTGTGGCTCTTTGCCGCTGCCACACCCTCAAGGTCCTTCACATCATTGACAATGGTATCCACATCCACCTTGCCTCCGATGTTCGGCCCGCACTTGCACACGTATACGCCGATTCTCTCAGCCATTTTGCCTCCCTTTCGCCGGATTCAGGTGCCGCTGCAGTCTGTCACTCGGTGTTGTGCCATCCGCCAGCACTCTCCGTTCCGTCCCCATCTCGATGCTTGTCTGTGTCCGTCCCCGGCTTCTTCGCTCCGGTCGCAACTCGGGGCTCACAAGAAAACCTCCGTCCTTGCCGGGCTTGGCCCCGCCTTCACTATCGTCTCGGAGAACCCCGTGACGACCTCTTGGAATCGCCCGCCCTCGGACGCGGACACCCACGAAAGCCTGACCCGGTTTGTCTCAAGGCCCAGTTCGTTGAATACCCGCTGGGTAAGCGCAAACCGCCTTCGGGTATAGTAGTTGCCGGTCTGGTAATGACAGTCTCCCGGATGACAGCCGGCGACCAGTATCCCGTCCGCTCCGTTGAGAAACGCCTTGAGCACGAAGAGCGGGTCTACCCGGCTCGAACACATCACCCGGATTGCGACCATCGTCGCCGGCATCTTCATCCTCGATACCCCGGCAAGGTCGGCCCCGGCGTAGGAACACCAGTTGCAGAGGAAACCGACTATGGTGGGCTGGAAATCTCCTGCCATGCTATGCCCCGACTTCCTTCAGCTCCTCCGCCTCGAATGTACTGGTCGGGATCTTCTCCTCGGCGTCTCTTCCCGCCAGGTAGTCGAACATCCCCTGGACGCTCCCGGCAAGCCTGGTGAAGATTGACGCAACCGGGATATTGACCGGACACGCATCCGAACACATGCCGCAGCCGACGCAGCTCAGGCTGACGTGGAGCATCCGGCCGACGTGGTAGTAGATTGTCCCGACCGGCAGCCTCAAACCGCCACGCTGGTCCAGCTCGTCCGACACCGTCCCCGGCTTCTGCTCGGCGTCGGCCGACTCGAAGTGACAGGTATTGCAGTAGCACACCGGGCAGGCATTGCTGCACGCATGACAGTTGATGCACCGCCCGAACACCGAAATCAACCCGGATATCCCGAGCGCGTCGGGCGAGAACCGGTCAAGCACTGCCGGCCGATGTCCGGCCCGTTCCTCGCCAACCCGCTCAAGCATCCCGGTATCCGGCTCGCTCTCGCTTGACGGACTCAGGCCTTCCAGGAATCGTTCGCCTTTCTCGGTCTCCGCCAGCATGTCGGTCGTCTGCCTCGTATCCTTCCCGACCAGCGCAACCGTCACGTCCGCACCCTTCGGCACGAATTCCGCGCATACCCGGCACGTATCGCGCAGCCCGTCCCAGGTCACGCCGGACTCAAGAGCATCGCGGTGCTTCTCAAGCACCGGGTCAATCCCGCCGAGTACCGACCTCGTCGGCACCACCCCGCCGCAGGTGCAACTGATGAGCAGCAGGTTGTCCAGCCGCGCCTGTCCCAGCTTGACGAGTTCGAACAGCGCTCGCAGCTCACACGGCCTCAAGACGACCGCGGTCGGCTCCGGCACCGGCTCCAGCGTTGTCAGCCGGGAAACCATCCTGCCGCCGTTCACCGGCATCAGCGGCACCGTTGGCGCTGCCCGGCCGAGAAGCTGACGGTCGGCAATCAGTGTGTAGGCGAACCCCCCCGGGTTTACCTCCGCGAGCACAAAAGCCCCGCGTATCCGTTCCTGCTCCATCAGGAAACCCAAAAGCTCTCTCACCGCTTCGTCCGGTGTCCCGGGAACCTGGAACCGCTTCATTCCACCTTTCCTTCTGAATCCTGGTCTTTGCTCTTCCCGCTCTGTGTCTCTGTGGTTCCCGGGGCAGAAATTCCTCCCGCGTCCTCGAACGCGTGCAGCTCATCCTCCTTGAAGGTCGTCATCGGCATCGCTTCCTCCCGGCTGCGGCCAGGCGCGTAGCCGAACTGCTCCTGGACCCCGGCGCCGACGAACGCGAATACCCGGCTGACCGGCACGTCCATCGGACACGCGTCTTCGCACGCCCCGCACGCGACACACGACAGCGCCATGTGGTACATCCGGCCGACATGGAACTGCATCATGTCACCCGGAAAACGGATGCCGCCCCTGTGCTGTGCACGGGCGAAATAGTCCTCCGCTCTCAGCCTCACACTGTCGCCCGAGTCAAAGAAGCACTGCCGGCAGTAGCATATCGGGCAGACCCTCATGCAGTTGTGGCAGTTGACGCAGTCCGCGAACAGCTTCTCAAATCCGTCAACCCCGGCGGCCCTGCCCTTCATCTCCTGGAAGGCGCTGTCCCTGGCCCCGGTGCGGACCCTGGCTTCTTTTTCCACCCCGGCTTCCCAGTCCGAAATACCATCGTCGCCCGCGACCCCGGCGTCGGCCAGCAGCCGCTCGCCCCGGTCGCTTCGGTGGACAACAGCAACCTCGCCGGGCTTACCCCTGAGTAAACCGATATGAACATCGGACGCGACCTCCTGAAGGCTGAAACCCACGCAGCTCTTGCAGTCCGGTCGCAGGCCGTCGTCTTGCTTTCCCTGCAGAATTTCCTCGAAGCGACGGTCAAACTCCTCCGGGTTCCCCAAGTAGTCCCGCGTCGGAAACGCACCCGGACAGTCGATCGTCAACAGCAGCACGTCCTCAAGGTCCACTTGGTTCCGCTTGAACAGCTCGATGGCCGCCCGTGCCTCACACGGCCGCAGCACACACAGGATTCCGGGCAAACCACCTCTGCCGCGGCCCATGCTCTGAAGCGCCCGCGCACCCTGCACCGGCATCACCGGCGCCAGCGGGGTTGCCGCCTCAAGCAGCTTTGGGTCCCGGATCAAGAGGTAAGCGAACGACTCCTTCGATGGGATGCGGCTCGGCACCATGACCGCGTCCGTGGCCTTCAGAAGCAACGCCAGCACCGACCGCAGCGTGTCGTTCACGCTGCCGTCGACCGGAATTCTCTTGCCCTTCATCTGAGTATCTGCGTTACTTCCTGGTCCATCTGCCTGGTCGTAAACTGGCGGTGTTGGGCCGCGCCTGACGGACAAGCAGCCGCGCAATTTCCGCAGCCGCGACAGAGCACTTCGTTCACAACCGCGATGTGTCGGTCCTCATTCAGCGTCGCTGCCCCGTAGGCACAGGCGGCGACACAGATCCCACAGCCCACGCAAAGGGCTTCCGCCACTTCGGACGTCCTGGTTTCCAGCCTCAGCCGTCGGCCCGGAACCAGCGCCGAAAGCACCTTGCCTGCCGCGGCCCCGGCCTGGGCCGTCGCATCGAGCGCGCCGGCAGGGCCACGGCAGCCGCCGACTACGAACACACCCTCGGTCACCGTTCCGACCGGGTTCAGCACCGGGTGCTCTGACTGGAAGAAGCCGTGCTCGTCCAAAGGGATGTTGAACATCCGTGCGAATTCCGCGTTCGCCGGACCAGCCGCCACGCCCGCAGACAGAACTACCGCGTCGGCAACCACGCTGCCGCTCGAGCCGTCCTCCTGCCGGTACCTGACGACCAGTCCCGGGCCCTCCCTGGCCACATCGATATCCCGGAACCTGACGAAACGCACGCCCGTCTTTGCCGTTTCGTGGTAGAACCGGTCGTGCTCCGTGCCCGGCAGGCACAGGTCGCGGTAGAACTCGGTAACCTCGGTTTCAGCCGAGGCTTCCTTCACGCGACGGGCGACTCTCATCGCTTCGACACAGCAGGTCCCGGAGCAGTATCCCAGCTTCTCCCGACCCACACAGTGAATCACCGCGACCGACTTCGGATGCCCGTCCGAAGCGTCGCTTGCGGCCTTCTCAAACTCGCGGACCGTGCTCACACCCTCGAGCTCACGATACCCGTAACCGGCGAGCCCGGTCGGGTCGAACGCCACTGCCCCGGTTGCGAGCACCACTGAACCGGCCTTGAGTTGAACTTCGTTGCCTTCTCGGGTTTCCAGGTGCGCGACGAAACTTCCGAAGAACCCAAGCAGCTCCCTGATTTTGCAGTGCTCGTATACCTCTATCAGCGGGTTGTTCCTCAGCGCGTCAACCCGCGCAGCCATCCATTCCCGGTCCCGCCGCGTTCCGCCCGGTTCGTCCTTCTCCAGAAGAAAGACCTTCCTGCCCTTCTGCGCGATCCTCAGGGCTGCCTCAATCCCGGCCGTTCCCCCGCCGATAACGATGGTATCCGGGCTGCACTCGATTTCTTTCTGCTCGAGCGGCCAGTGATACCTGACCCGGCCGATCGCTGCCCGGATGAAACGCAGAGCCTTGCTCGTCGCCTGTTCCTTGTCCGGCGTGGCCCAGGCGCACTGCTCGCGGATGTTCACCATCTGGAACACGTGGGCGTTGAGCCCGGCGTTCGCGACTACCTGCTCGAACGTGGCCTGGTGCTGCTTGGGCGAACAGGCCGCTATGACCACACGCTCGTACCCGCGCTCTTTGATGCTCTCGGTCACGAACCGCTTGCCGTCCTCGGAACAAAGCAGCTTGAAACGCTCTATCCCGGCGACCTTGGCGTCCTTCTTTATTTCGGCTGTTATCCGGTCCAGGTCAATTGCCTCGGCGATGTTCGGCCCGCACTCGCACAGGTAGAGACCGATTTTACCCATCCCCGCTCCCTGCCGGCCTTTCTTGTGTTTCTTCGCCCGGTCCTGTCTCTGTGTCTTTGTGATTCATCTTCAGGACGCCGGCTGCGGCCGCCTCAGCCTGAATTACTACCGTCTGCATGTCTTTCGGGCCGCTGTTGCACCCGGCGATGAACACCCCGGGCCGGGTCGCGGTTGCCGGTTCGCTCCCGGCGGTGCGGAAAAACCCGAAGCCGTCCGTCTCTATACCCAGCAACTCAGCCAGGGCCGCGGCACCAGAACCCGGCTCGATGGCCGGAGCCAACACCGCCATGTCTACTTCGTCCGACTCACTCTTCCCGTTCGCCTGGAATTCTATCCTTACTCCTGAGCCGTTTGCCGAAATCCCGGGCACAGCCTTGGTCCGCACCAGCTTGACGCCCTTCTCGAGCGCGGTCTCCAGGAACCGCTGGCTGTCCTTCCCCGGAACTGAAACCTCCTGGATGAATTCGTGCACCTCGACCCCTTCCAGCTTGTCGAACGCATAGCGGGCGAACTTGGCAAGGTAGCGGCAGCAGACCTGGGAGCAGTACCCCTTCTCCCTGCGGCCCGCGCAGTGAATGAGCGCGACCGACTTCGGTTTCTTGCCGTCCCGTGTCCGGATTTCGCCCTCGGTCGGCCCGTTCGAAGCCCGCAGCCGTTCGAACTCAAACGCGTTGTATACGTTCTCAAGCCTATCCGGCAGACCGGCGCCGCTCAGCCGGTATCCGGTGGCAACGACAATTGCCCCGACCTTCACCTCCCGCTCCTCGTCCTTGTCCTCGTAGTTGATCGCGTCGAACATGCACGCGTCCCGGCACGCGGTACACTCCTCGCCCTTCGACCGCAGACACTCACCCATCGCGATCGCCGGCGCGTTGGGCAGGGCCCCGGCACAGGCGACGTAGATGGCCTTGCGCTGCGACAGCCCTTCCTCGAACTCGTTGGCAGCGGTGACCGGACACGGCTCGAAACAGGCCGCGCACCCGATGCAGTTCTCCAGGCTGACGTACCGGGCGCGGCGCAAGAGCGTCACGCCGAACGCGCCCGCCTCGCCGCGGACGTCCTTCACCTCGGTCAGGGTGAGCAACTCGACATTCTGGTTCTCGATGACGTCCGACTGCTTCGGGGCGATCATGCAGGTGGCGCACTCCAGATTCGGAAACACCTCCTCCGACTTGATGACGTTGCCGCCGAAGTAGGCCTGCCGCTCCACGAGGTACACCTTCCGGCCCGCGTTCGCCAGCACCAGGCTGGCTTCGACGCCGGCCAGCCCGGCACCGATGACAAGGACGTCGGTCGTCTGGTCGGCCATCACTCGATGAACGGCCTGGTTCGCAGCGGATTCGGCCCCAGCCCGGCGATGTGACTGCTGAACTCCTTCGTCACCTCGGAATAGCGCTTGCCCTCCGAAGCCGAAATCCAGGACAGCCGAAACCGCGCCGGGTCAAGCTCCAGCACGTCCAGTATCCCCCGCAAGAGCGCGAACCTCCGCCGGGCATTGTAGTTGCCGGTCTGGTAGTGGCAGTCGCCCGGATGGCACCCGGCGACCAGCACACCGTCAGCGCCGCGCAGGTAAGCGGCGACCAGTAGCACCGGGTTGACTCGACTCGAACACATCACCCGGATTGTCGTCAGGGTTGCAGGTATCTCCAGCTTGTTGCTGCCTGCCTGGTCCGCCGCCGCGTAGGAACACCAGTTGCACAGAAAGCCGACAATGTTCGGCTCGAAGCTGCCAGCCACTGCTCTACCTAGAACTGGACCTGGGCGTTGAACTTTCCTCCCTCGTCCCGACAGAAAAGCAGGGTTTTGCCCGTCTTCTTGCACCAGTTCTCGATGTCGCGCGGGAACGAGGGGCAGTCGGCCAGCACCTCAAGCACGTCCCCGGCCTGCAGGTTCGGCGCCTCAATCGCCATCTTCAAGATCGGCTGGGGGCACTTCAGCCCCAGCACATCGAGCGTCTTGTTTGCCATGGCTCCTCCTCAGAACGAAAACGTCGTCTGTGCGCCCTGGATCTCGGTCAGGAACGTGGTTGCTCCGACCAGCTCGATATCATTGCGCAGGTCTTCCTTCTTCACGTCGCATGCCTCGAGTCCCAGCTCACAGAAATACAACTTGCCGCCGAGGGTCTTTACCCCGTTCCACATCTCGATAAGGTCGGGATAACCCTTTTTCTTCGTACCCTCAATCACACCCGGTTTAAGCGCCGCAACCGCGCCCGGGGTGAAGAACACATACACCGTGTCTCCGCTCGCCGCCGCGGACGAACCCAGCACGAACGTCGGAAACAGGCTCTTCGGTTCGGATCCGTTGCAGACAATGGCCACTTTGCCCATCGTTACCTCCTTTTGAGTTCTCGTGCAGGGAACAACCGCCCAAGCCTAGCCGCGAAACGGAACTACCGCGACAGACCGAGTACACCGGCTAACCTGCACATGTGATTGATCTGATGAATATGATAGAAGCTCACCAAGTGGTGTCAAGCCAGAAATACCGCTAGTGTGGACCCACAGCGATAATGTCATAGGGTAATGCCACAGCGAAAGTGTCATA
>CAYOCZ010000002.1:0-402 GCA_964402475.1 uncultured bacterium
ACGAGTCCGAGTCTGATACCGATTGCGATTGTGGTGGCCGTCTGGGCCACGCCTACCTGTTGCACGAAGGCGCTCCCGAGCGATTCCGAGAACTGCCCCGTGGTGCTCACAAAGAGGGGGGCGCCCGGGGTCCAGGCCCATCCCGCTTCTGTCCAGTTGCCGAGCCGGAGCACATTCAGCGTGCCGCCGAGGCCTGCGGCCTGGGTGGTCATGCCGATGACGAGGTTTGCGTCGGCCGCTACACTGCTGTCCACGTAGACGACATCCCCCACGGCGTTGAACTTCACGAGCCGCTGGCCGCCGAGGGCGGCGCCGGCCTGTTCTTCGGTGACAATGGCCGCGATATCGGGGAGGTAGGCCGCGCCGATCAGCGCATCAGCGTCCAGGGGGGCGTAGCCGTTC
>CAYOCZ010000002.1:502-29825 GCA_964402475.1 uncultured bacterium
GTCCGCGAGAGCGGCGTCCATGGCCTGCTGCGTGACGCCCTGCACGGTTGACGTGGGGAGGTAGGCCGCGCCGATCAGCGCATCAGCGTCCAGGGGGGCGTAGCCGTTCGCCTGGCCCTTGTTCGCCTGGTCCTCCGGTGTGAAGGCCAGGGTGTCCTCCTTGTCCGCGAGAGCGGCGTCCATGGCCTGCTGCGTGACGCCCTGCACGGTTGACGTGCGGAACACCGTTGTGCGGGAAGTGGCCCCGGTACCGGTGCTCGCGCCGCCGCTCTCCAGGCGCAGAATGTTGGTCTGCATCGCCTGGAGCATTTCCCGCAGCGTCGGATCCTGGACCCGCATGGGTGACTGCATTGCAAGGAGGGTGCTCACCGCTTCACCTCCTCGATGCTCTGTGCAACGGTCAGCTCGTGCACGACGGCCGTGGTTTCGACCGCGACCGACCACACCTTTTCCCTGCGGAGGACCTCGGAGACGCGCACCGCCTCCTCTGAGGTGATGCTCTGCGTGTGCACCAGGGCGCCGGCGGCGTACAGCTTGACGGTCACGGGGTAGGCCTCGGCGACCACACGCACGACCGAGAAGTCCACGGGCTTGGGGAATCGGAACGCCTTACTGCGCCAGGTAGCCGTGAGACAGGACGTGGAGCCCTCCCACTGCATGAGACTGGCGCCCTGGATCACATAGAGCACGTCGGCCGCCATGTCGTTCCATAGGCCCTGTGCGGTCTCGTCGGTCGTCGTGAGCTGTCGGCCCTGCTCGTCGGGATCCAGGAGGAGGCCCGTCGCGTCGGTGAAGGCGACAATCTTGGCGTCGAACGTCTCCGCGATCATGGTGGACGGCAACACCGCGTCCCACGACGCGCGCTTGTACAGGTGGTCGGTTACGACCTGGGCTCCGCCGCCCTCGGCCATCACGAACCCGCGCGTGGCTGCGTAGACGACCCCGGAGCCGGAGTCTGCGAGCGCCTGGGCGCTGACACCGGCCTGTGGTAGATCGACGCGGATCGCGGTCATGCCGGACGGATCATCCCCAACGAGCACGTACGGGGATCCTTCGGTTATGACAAAGAGGGAATTACCCGTCACGTGCATAGCCACAATGGGGAAGGGCAGGTTAATGCCGTAGGCCTCGGGCCATGCGTAGGGGATTTCCCGGACGCTGAAGCGGACCGTGCGGTCCACAAAGCCGGCCAGGAACCGGCCGGGCATCGAGACCAGTCCGGCCAGTGTCGCCGGCGGGGGGATCCACGTGTCTGTTTCCAGGGCACTGCCGGTCTCGGAATCGAGGAGCAAGTCAACGTAGCCGGCTTCCGTGATCTCGACTTCATCCACGTACTGGTAGTCTTCGCCGGTGCTGGAGGTCACCAGGCGGTAGATGCGGAGGTGCGTGAAGTAGCCGTCCTGGTCGTCGGTGTCCATGTCGGTGACGACAACTTCGTGTGTGGGATTGAGCGCGACGATATCCGAGGGCGGGCTCGGGGCGCTCTCCCCTCCCCAGACATTGACCCGGGTGTAGACATAGACGCGATCTGTCGTCCATTCGTCGGAATCGAGCATGCTGTAGACCAGGGTGAGCACCGCGGTAGCGCCCACGGACAGTTCCCCGGTGATCTGAGCCCCGTCGATGGTCAGTGTGGTGTTTCCGGAGTAGTGGGAGCTGGCGGGGTAGACGTAGCCGATGAGGAGGTCGTTCTCGTCGTATGCCTTGAAACCCATCACGAATGAGGCATCCCCGCTGGCGGCCACCTTGACGGGGATACTGGCCAGGGTGAAGACGCTCGCCCCCTCGCTGACAACGATATCGGTGCCTTCCGCGAGGGTGTCCTCGTCCGCCTTGGTGCCGTCCGGCTCCTCGTAGTAGCAGAACCAGGAGCGCGACCAGGTGGTGTCGCTCTTCTCCCGCGCGGTCACGGTGGGGGCCGTGGTCGGGGCCTCTATGCCGAGGTCGAACTCCGTGGCTACGTCATCGACCAGGCCGCGAACCTTGGGGACACCGTCGCCGGTGCAGTAGATCCGGTCGTACTGATCGTTGTTGACGGGGCTCCGGACCACGCGGACGAACGTTGACCAGGAGAGCCATTCGGTGCGGTAGTAGAACACGCTCTTGCGTGTGGCATCCGGGAGCGTAGTCACGAGGGAGGGAGCACGGAGAGGGCGCAGTGCGCCCGCGAGCAGGTCACAGTTCTCGGCCGTCTGTGCCTGATTGTCGGCCAGGTTCTCCGGGGCATCTTCCAGTCGGGGAACGATACCGCCGAAGCGCGTTGTTGAGATTCGTGCCATGTGCTACCACGTGACCGCTTCTACTTCGGCGAGGGTCGTCGCCGCCTGTACCTGACTCTGGAGACTCCACTTCTTCTGGATCGCGTCCGCAAAGGCCTGTTGTTGGTCCTGGGAGATGCGCTTGCAGTCGGCCAGGGACACGTCGGGGTGTGTGCTGTTGTCGAAGGCGCGGACCGTCATCTTGGCCTTGCCGTTCGCCTCAGACAGGGCGACGCCTTTTTCCCACATGAGGGCATCCATGAACGCCATATCGACACGAAAGCCGAGGTGGGCTTCGAAGCCGTCGGCGACGTAGGCTTCGAAGGCTGCCTTGATGGCGGCGGTCTTCAATTCCTTGGCGACCGGGAGGGGCACGTCCCAGCCCGTGCCGTTCCATTCGTGGTGCGGGCCCGGGCGCCTTGGCACCGCGCGGTCGTCCGCGGCCTGTCGGTCGCCGGTGTAGTAGCTGCCGTTGGGCATCATCCAGTACATGCTGTGTGCTCCTACCAAATCCGCTGGGCGATCACGCGGATGTCCTGTACCACTTGGAAGTTCGTGTCGTAGCCGCCCTGGGAAACACCGTGCTCGGCGGCCTGCGTCGTGTAGTCCTCGGTGCGGATCCGGCACGTGTTGAGCGTGATTTGGGCAATGCTGCTGCCGTAGACCGCGCCGGCGGACAGCCCGACCACATGGAACGGCACCCACGTCTTGCCCGCCTTCTGCCGTGCGTAGGCGCGGAATCCCACGTGTTGCCAGCGGTATCCGAGGCTGTTGGTGAGGATTGTGGACGTATTGGCCAAGTTGGAGGAGTTTTCGCCGCTGTCGTAGTAGCCGCGGAGCGCGTAGCATACTGTCGAGGTGACATTGCCGGAGGCGTCCGTCACTGCTTCCCCGACCATGACGCGCGCTTCCTCGTCCCAGTCGGCGCCGTCATAGACCATCATCTTGAAGGTGGTGAGGTCGAACCAGTGTTGCCCCGTGCTGGGCGTCACGGGCTCGTCGGTCGCGTACTCGGGCTCCAGGACCGTGGCCCCGACCGTCCACCCGTTGGTCGCGTCGTAGTCCAGGTAGAGGTAGTTGGTGGTGTTGTCGGTGAGGTCCGGATCCGTCCACGTGAGGTCCGCATCGATCACGCCCACAATATCGACCGGCCCGCGCGCGTCGTAGCCGGCCGCCGCGGACAGGACCAGGTCGGCCGCCGTCGTGTCGAGGGTGACCGTCTTGCCGGTGTAGGTGAGGAAGTCGGCACGGCCGCTGCTGTTGGTCTCGCCACTCAACACGGTCTGGCGCTTGGCCTGGAACTCCATGCGGTCGGCCAACACCTTGCCCTGCGCTGCGGACAGTGGCTTGGTGGTCTCGGTGCTGGTGAGGACGTTCTGTACGTCCGCGGTGGCTACCTTGAGGTCAACGGCCGTCTTGAGCACCTTGCCCTGATTCGCGCTCAGGGGCTTGTTGGTGTCCGTGCTCGTGACGTTATCGACGATGGCGGCCGTGGCCACCTTGGCATCGACGGCTGTCTTGAGGGTCTTGCCCTGTTCGGCCGATAGGGGAACTGCCGTGCCGCCCGTCGTGAGGTCGTTCACGATTGCGGCGATTGGCACCTTGAGGTCGAAGCGATCTTCGAGGGCGGCGGCCGTGAGCCAGACCTCGCACCGATCCCCGGCCGTGAGGGCCAGGGCTGTCGTGCTCTCCTGAGCCCGCACGACCGTGAGCGTGTCGGTGGTCACGTCGGTAACCTTGACGATCTCCTTGGCGTTGTCCGAGGCCCGCACGAGCACCAGGTAGAAGTAGTCGCCGGCGCCGAGGGCCGGAAACACGGTCCCGTCCGTGGCGTCGAATGTCGTGGCATCGACGGCGACCGTAGCGGTTGCGATGGTCGTTCGGACGTAGTTTGCCAGTTTGCACTCAGCCATGGTCAATCCTCGCCGTCATGGTCGCCACCCAGCGGGTACTGTCCCAGCACGGGCGGCGGATAATCGTCCTCGTCGTAGTTCTGCGAGACGAACACCACGCGCTGCACCTCGATGCGTCGTGCCTCGATCTCCACGGTGATGCTGTCAGCCTCAGCTTGCATCGGCGAACCTCTCCCGCAGCCGGATCCTCACCTTGCGGAAACACGTTTCGCGCTTGGAGCTGGCATCGACCAGGTACACCTCGAGCTCGTAGTACCCTTCGTCGTACTCCAGGGCATCGGCCGCCCAATCGAGTTGGGCCTGACCGGCCGTCTCACCGCCGGTGACCTTGGTGCACGTGGCTTCCCAGAGCGTAGCGGCGGCGCCGTTCGCCCGGAAGCGGACCTTGACCAGTAGGTTCGGGTCGGTCAGGTCCACGGCCTCGCCCGTGTTCTCGTCCTGAAGCTGGATAATCCAGGACGGGTTACGGTCACCGGTCACCATCTTGATTGCGGCCATTACACGAACCTCGGGAGTTGGAACCGTTGAGGGCCGAGGGGCTTCTTTGTGCCGGCAAAGCGCTGGATCTTCTCCAGGGCCGTGCCCTGCTGGAAGAGCCGGGCGTGCAGGGCGGCCTGGCTCAGGTCCGTCCACGGACGCTGGGGCATCGCGAAGAGCTCAGAGAGCGCCCCGTCAGCGATCGAGGGCCCGTAGGTTGCACGGATGTTCTTCGGGATCCGCACCGCGTACAGCGTGGGGCGCAGCGCAACGGTAATCTCCAGGAGCGCCGTGTCGTCGTCGGAGCTGGGTGCGGTCGCGAGACGGAAGATCACGTCCCCCTCGTCTTCGACGATGGTGTACCGGTCCTCGGCGTAGGTGGCGCTGTTGTACTCGACGGTGACCACGCGGACGATCTCGACGTCGTCCTCATCCGTCTCCAGTGGGTAGTCGGTGCAGCCGTCGCGGAATCGCATCGGCCAGAGCGTCTCACGCCAGGCGTGCGTCTCGTCGCAAAACTTCCGGGCGGCATTTGAGAGCGCCTGTTGGATCAGGGCGTCACTGGGGCCGGGAATCTGCACACTCACCAGGGGCACGAGCGTCGTGATGGATTGAAGGAGGTCCACTGCTATACCTCACTGGCGAACAGTTGTACATGAAGGGTTGCCCGGGACGCGTTGGCCTGTTCCTGCTCGCGGAGCTGCGCGCGTGCGGTCACGTAGTCGATCAGGGCGGGCCGGAACGTCGCCCCGATGGTCAGCTCGTCTGTGAGGGCGCTGACCGTCGTGCGGGTTGCCACGACGCCCGGGGAGGTCAACAGCGCATCGGGGCGCTGGTCGCACACACGCTGCTCCGCCTGGTCCAGCCATTTCAGGAGGTCGGCCGACGCGTAGCGGTGGGGCTCGACGCTGTCGCCGAGCTGCTCCCAGACTTGCGTGATTACGTCATTCGCGGTCATAGATTGCCCCCGGAGCGGTCCTCGCGGAACTGAACGAGAAGGTTCTCGATGCGCCCCATGGTGGCCTTCATCGCCCGAACGTCTGCCGCCATTCCGGCCGAATCCTCGCGGGTCCGAGCCACGATGTCGCGCAGGTCGCCTATGTCCTGCCGGTTCGTCTCGCCGGCTGTTCTATTCGCGTCCGCATACTGCTGCATTTGCCGGGTGGCGGCTGAAAATCGGTCAGACGCGATGGCCTTTGCCTCAGACAGATACCAGATGAAGAAGCACCCGAGGGCCGTCAGGGCCAGGCCCGCGACGGCGAGACCGCCCGTGATTCGCGCCCGCGTGATCCGGCCGAATAGGCACCCTTCCTCCGGGGTCTTTGGGGTCGTCATTTATGCCGCCTGTCGTTTTTGGTAACTGGCCCAGCCGCCCGTGCGAACTGCGACGTACTGGAGCCAACTCTCGTAATGGGAGGCGCGGTCAATCTTCTGGCCTTCGAGGAAACACCAGTCGGCCACCTGGCGCGGGATCTGGACCGATGCAGCGCGGTAGATCCAATCATGGATGATTGCCGCACGGAGCCCTTCACCAAGCTGCCGGAACCTCCACCGATACCAGAAGGGGATGCTCTTGCCATCGGTGACGAATCCGGCCGGAATCACATACAGGTGACCGTCCAACCTGAACGCCAGGTCGTTGAGGATCCGCCAGTCCCGCCCGTTCCAGTCCGCGGCCGGCGCCGCCGGCGCAATCGCGAACTCTTCCCACGGGCTGAGGATCTCCAGTTGGTGTGCGGCCGAGGACAAGGGTTACTCTCCCGGGGTAGGGACGGGGTCGGGCGTGGTGGTCGTGTCCTGGGTTGCGTCCACGGATGCCGAGCCCTGGCCTGTAAGAGGCACGCTGATCTGCGGTGCGATAGTGTCCGCATCATCCACGGTTTGTGTCTGTGACTGCTGGCCCGTGGCCTGGCTCTGTCCCACTCCCTGCGGGGTTTCCATGCCTCCGGTGCTGTTGTCCAGGTTCCTCAGTTGTTGGATTGCCGCGGCCATATCCATATCGGCGCTGCGGGTGAACGTGCCGGCGTTGATGAGTAGGCCGTTCGCGGTGATCTCGCCTTGTTCCTGGGGCACGATGACGTTCCCCTCCGCGTCGAATTGCGGCACGGGAGCGTTGAACAGGGGTTGCTGTGTCCCGTTGGAGAACGCCGAGACGCCGCTCTGGGCGCCGCTGGCGAACTCGTTGTAGTTCACCGCGTAGATGTTGTTCGGGCGCATGCCCGCGCACCCTGGGAGGAACACGACGAGCACGAGTAGGACCGCGAGCAGGACTTTCAGGCCGAGGGGCAGTGTTGGGGCTCTCATTGGGCTGGTCTCCTTTTGCGTCTTCATTTATGGGTCAGGCGTCCGGTTCGTGGGGTTGCGGGCCGCAGAAATGCTCACACTCGACAAAGCCATCCATGATGAGCCGATAGCCGCGCTGCCGGATGTCCAAGCACAGATTCCCGTCCCACCCGTGGGGCTTGGGATTGTCGGGAGGGCGAAGCTGAATCCGGCATGGCAGGGCCATGTGGAGACAGCCGGCGTTCCAGAGCGTAAACCCACCGCCCATGAATCCTACTTCGGTGAGTGCGCTGCGCGCCGCTGCCATGGTGATGCGGCCGTGCCAATAGTCGTGACTCGTGCCGCCTATCGCGATGTCTGGGCTCTGCCGCGTGCGGTACAGGCCGCCAATGGCGCCCACCTTGCCGCGCGGTTCGTAATCCTGGCAGAGCCGCCGGAATCCGTTGAGCGGGGGAAGGATGTCGTCCTCCAGCGTCAGGACGTAGTCACTTTGGAGCCCGAAGAGTGCCGAATTGTACAGGTGGGCTACGTGCTCGTAGACGTCCCACAGGCCGGGCTTTGGCGTCGGTTCTCGATTGTCGCGCACCATCCGGACCGCGCCAAACCTGGATTGCACCGACTCGACGGCCTCGCGGAGCAGAGAGGCAAAGGCCGGATCCCTGCTGTTGTCCAGCACGACCAACTCGACGTGCGGAGGGAGGTCTGTGGCGGCGAGCCAGTCCCGCCACTGTGCGAGGAACTGGGCACGTCCAGCCATCAGACTCACGATGCTGTACTGCCGGAAGTTCCACAGGTCGTCGCGATCATCGAGCGTGCGCGCCTTGCTGCGCTGAGACCCATCCGTCCGTTGCGCCCAGGCGGTAGGGTGCTTTGACTTGTACAGCCGCCAGCCGGCCGCAGTCACGTCGAGCGCAGCGTTCCAGTCGTCCCATCGGACCGTGTGTTTGTAGCCGCCGGCCTCGATCAGTGCTCTGCGTCGCCACAGGCTGTGGCTCGATATGTAGTTTTGGCGCCGCAACTCCCAATAGGAGGGCGCCGGCGCCGTGTAGAGCGACGTGCGGCCATCGTCCCACGTCTTGATCTGGTCCGAGTAGACGATCCCGACAAATTGGTTCACGGTCGCGAGCTCTCGCGTCACGTCGGCGAGCCACCCGGGCCGCATGATGTCGTCCGCATCCCGAAACGTGAGCCACTGAGCGCGCGACCGCGACAGTGCCATGTTCCGGCCTGGGCATGGGGATCCATTGGCCCCGCTCTCCAGGATCTCCCAGCCGTTGAGCGCCTGGTCCAGTTCCGCGGGGAGGTCCGGCGCCAGCATCCCGTCGAGGGCCAGGTAGCGTTCAGCTGGAGCCACAGTCTGGTCATTGATGGCGGTGACGGCGGCGAGCAGGTACCGGACGTATGGAGGATGGCAGGACAGCACCACGCCGATGTCTGGCGTGGCCGGCGCGACCTGGGCATTTGGTGAGACGCGCACGTTTGTCACGTGCCCCCCGTTGGGCATGGCCAGCCGCCGCAGGCTTGCCGCGTGAATGGACTGGGCCGCGTCCGCAAAGCGGGTTCCCGGGCCTGCGTCAGTAAAGACGTATTTGGCGGACCCCGGTAGGGTCTCCCCAGCGGTAAGCGTCCAGCCTGCTGCCCTAGCCGTGGCGATGTCCTGAGCGTAGAGGTTTGGTGTCTCGGTCAGAACGTGCCCGGGTTTTAGCCCGTGGGCCATAGTGTCCCCCGTTTAGACGACCCGGCGCTGTAGCCGAACCGTCCAGTTGGCGGTGTTGGTTGACTTGGCGATGATTTTGATTGTCGTGCCGGTGTTCGTAACCTCGAAGACGAACCCGGACGAATCGCCCACGTCCGCGGTGACATCGGTATCGACCATCGTGGTTGCAACCGCAATGCCGCTCGATCCATCATCGGAGAGAACGACGGTGGCGCGCACGATGCCGCTACGCGCATTGGTCCCGGCGCCCTGCTCGATGAAGTAGTCCCAGAGAATCGACCCGGAGGCGGTCAACTCCAACGAATCGAGCACGTCACTTGCGTCGGCGTCATCATTGACGGCGGCCGTAGCTGCTGCTGGCGCGCCGTTTGGCGAGCCATTTGGGAAGTAGACACCCATCAGACGGCCTCCTGAATGTGCAGGGTCTCCAGGCTCCCCCCGCTGGCCTGGTACGCGTAGATGTCCGCGACTGTGATGTGCTCCAGTTCCTCAAGCGTGCCGCCCGCGACATCCCCGGTGGCCTTGGCCCGGAGGGGCATACCGTCGGTGGCCGCGGTCGGGGCGGCGGCGTTCGGGCGCACGAATGCCACGCGGTACGTGTTGGCCGCGTCCTCGTTCCAGATCCAGAGCCCGCGCCGGCTGGTCGGCTTGGCGGCGCTGATCTTGGTCCACGTGGCCGTGGGGATCGTGGGCGTCCGGACAGCGGTACGAATCACATTGTCCATCGGATGTTACTCCTCGGGTTCGGCGTCTCCGGCGGTCGGACCCGCCTCCAGAGTCGCGATGGTGCCGAGCATCTCGCGCTTGGTTGCGCGGACCGGGAACTCGTGCCCGTCGAAGTGCTCGGCGGCATAGAGCCGGAGCTCGTCCTTGGTCATCTCCTCGAGGTGCTCGGGGACGGGGGGAGCCGTGACCGTGAGGCCGGCGGGCGGCATTGCGGGCGGCTCGGGGGCGCGTTCGAGCTCAGCAGGCCGGTGGGGCGTCGGTTCCTCGTGGGCGCCCGCCTCCATGTCGGTGAGAAGCTGGATGAGCGCGCCCCGGGTGGGCCTGTCGTCGTCGTCGTAGAGCACACCGAACCGGCCGTCGAGGTACCGCGACAGCTCGTCGTCGGTCATGTGGTCCAGGGGCGTGGTACGGGTGGTGATTGGCGGGAGTTCCTCCTCCGGGGCGGTTTCTTCCGGTTCGGCCAGGAGGTCCCTGGTGAGCTGGTCGGGGGCCACGAGTGTACGCTTGACCGCCTCGACGTCTGCAAGCCGCACAAGGCGCATACCGGGCTGCGCGAGCGTGTGCTTGTTGTTCTCCTTCTGGCGCGGATCGAAGCCGTAGATCGTGCCGTCGGATTCGCGCATGATGACGAACTGTGATTCTGGGGCGCGTGCCATGGTCTCTCTCCTGTGGGGCGTGGGGCCTTGTCTCTCAGTACTGGTTGTCTACCGCACCCCGGGGCAACGCGGCCCCGGGGGCGGCAGGGGTTGATGGTTACCGCATGTCCACGAGATCGAGCTTGACCTCGATCACACCGGCGCTCAGGGTGTCGGCGTCGAGGTTGGTCAGCACGACCAGCATGTCGGCCGTGGTCTGGACCCGGGTACCGGCTCCGGACTTGTAGCCGGTGGTGCCGAGGGTGGCGCCGTCGATCAGGTCCGCGGCCGTGGCCGGGGTGCCGTCATCGGCGGTGAGGCCCAGGTCAACGTTTGTCACGGCCGCGTTGGCCGTGGTGACCTTGATCTTGGCGCTCACGACGTCCATCCCCGCGGGGATGGCCAGGAGCCCCATGAGGTCGTTCTGCGCGAGCGAGTTTCCCGTCACGCTGAAATCGACGTCGATGGAGACCTGGTGATGCTTGCCTCTGCTCTGGAACGGGAGTTCCGTCGCAGTCGGGAGATTGTCCACATATGCCATGGTGATTGTCCTCCGGGCATGTTCCTGTGCTGCTCTGCGGTCCTCTGGATCGGGTCTGCTCCGGGCACTCCCTTCAAGCTCCTGTGCCCGGGCAGTTCATCAGTCCGTCGTTCCTATGCGTTGAGCACGGCGCCAGTGACGACGCTGTGCACGAGACCTTCGCCCTTGACGGTCTTGAACCCGTAGACCTGGAGCCCGCGGTACAGCTTGCCGAAGTACTGGGCCGTCTTCAGGCTGTCCGAGTCCACGACCTGGGTCGCGAACGTGACTGCGGAGCGGTGACCGCCGAGGATGTCCCACTCGACGTTGGCACCCACCGTGGCGCTGTAGTTCGCCATGGTGCGGTGCAGCATGATGCCGTGCAACGCGCCGATGGGGCGCCCGTGGTACAGGGAACTCCGGTCGTCGCCGGACACGTGTGCCTGGCGGAGCTCCGAAATGTCGATGAGGTTCTGGATCCACGGGGGAATCGCCATCCAGCGGTCGTCGTCCTCGGGCACGCTCTGCTCACTGAGCACGGTGGCCACGCTCGAGACCCAGTCCAGGACATTCGTCTTGGAGAGGATCAGCGGGTCGGTGGTGACCCCGAGGTCGAACAGTCCGCTGTCCGCACCGGCGGTGACGCCGGCGTTCGCAGCGGCGGCCGTGGTCCGAGTCTGGCTGAACCAGTGCTGGTCCACCGCCATCTCCATGGCGTATTCGGCCTTCTGGAGGAACTTCGGGGCCAGCACGAACCGGGCCTGAGCCTGGTCGATGGTCCCTACCCGGAACTTGTACTTCTTGGCGTAGTCGATGGTGAGCGAGACGCTGGGGTTTTCCAGCTCCTCGTAGTCACCGACTTCCGCGCCGCGCTCGTGGTCTTCCACGGTCACGTCCGGCAGACTGGAGATGATGACCTCGGAGCCCTGCTCCTTGATCTGTCCCTGGTAGTCGGTGTTCGTGATCGCGGGGACCACGGCGGTTTCGAGATACTCCACAAGCAACTGCTTGCCGTAGAGAATCGGGATGTAGTCGACGTCTCCACCGTAGGAGTAGTTGACGGCGCCGAGAACAGCATCCAAAGCCATGATGTCACCTCATATCTGTGCCGTGCCGGCGCCGGTCCGCATCAGTGTCGGATGCGTCCCTCGCCTGCCGCATCGGCGATCTGTCGTTCGATTTGCTGCCGTTGGGCCTGGGTACCTTCGAAGGTCCCCCGGCGCACGGCGTCGTAGAAGGCATCGACCTGCTGAGTCGTGTACACAGGTTTCTGCTGGGTTGCCGGCCGGGCCCGGGGGCCTACGGGCCGCCCTTGCGGGGCGGCCTGCCGGCGGACGGTGGATTCACGGGATGCGTCGAGGTAGGCGAGGATGTACTTGGCGACTGTGGCGGCGTCGCCGGTGGCGACGGCCTGGCCGGCGCCTGTGCGCCGCGGTGTGCCGGCAACTCCTTCGGGCTCGTTCAGGAAACCGAACCAGCCTTGGTCTGAGGCGTTGAGGATCGCCGCGTCCACATCCGGATGCGTCTCACGAACCAGGCGATTGACCTGTGACCAGAACTGCCCCTGTGCCTCGCGGGCCTGGCTCTCCTGGCCGGCGCGCTTCCGCGCGTCTGCCTCGGCGATAGCCTGGTCGGTGCGGCGTTCGGCAATCTTCAGCTTGAGCTCATCGAGGCCGTACTCGTCAATCACCGCCTGGCTGTAGCGCTTGGCTACCTCCTCGTCGGTGATATCGTCCAGCGTCACGACCGGCGGGGGTGCCATGTCCGGGGCTGTCGTCGTGCTTTTCCCCAAGTTGGCCAGGGCATCGGTGAGCTGGCGGACCTGGTGGGTCAACTCCTGCTCACGCGGGGCGGCCTCATTGCGGAACTTGTCGAACATCCCCTGGATGCTCTGGGCACGTTGACGCCAGTACGCCGGATCGGCGTCCTTCTCGGGTGACGGGGCGGCGAGTCGGTTCTCGGCGGGCTCTGGGCTGGGGTCAGGGTCCGGAGCCCCGAGGGCGTCGCCGTCGGCCGGGGCAAAGAACACACTCAGGTCCACGGGCTCCGCTGCGGTGGGACCGAGTTCCGGCGTCCCCGGGAGGGACGGAGGCGGGCTCGGAGCCTGCACGGAGGGTGGAGGATGGGCGTCCATACGCGCGGTGAATGCGGCGACCTCTGCTTCTACCTGTTCGCGTGTCTCGTGGGGCATTACCTACCTCCGCCCTGGGGGCTCGCGCCTCCGATGGGCTCTCTGTTGTGTCCTGGCTGCGGCCGTTGGACAGGGGTTGCGCCCTGGGCCTGGAGCCCGATGGGCAGGGATGGCGCTTCCGGCCGGATCGCGCCTGGCAGGTTGCCGGTAGCGGGATCCGGTTTCGTCGCCGATACGGTTCCGAGGAAGCCATGCAGCCACTTGGCGGCACCGCGATCCTCGGGCGAATCCTTCTCGATCAGGACCAGGGCGGCCGCCTCAAGCTCGGCCTGCATGTAGGCGAGCACGCGGCGGAATGCCGTGTTGTTGCGGAGACTGAAGACGGCCTCGATGGTGTCCCGGTCCATGTTCTTCATGCGACTGCCCCCTGTGCTTGCGGCGCGGACATCGGCTCAGGGGGCGGCGCCGGGGCGGCCATGCGTTGCCGGAGTTCATCAGCAGGGGGGACTACGTCGTCTTCGGGCATATCGAGGAGTTGCGCGTGCCGGCGCAGGACGTTGGCACGCCTGTCGGCGCCCATGATCTGAAGATCCACGGGGTTGTTCGTGTTCTTCAGGAACTCGCCCGCAGCCATCTGGCCGTGTTCCTCGGCAATCACACTGAGCGGGCCGGACAGCTTGATCTGGCAATCGCCCTTGATCGTCTCGTCCGGGTGGTAGATCATCAGCCAGGTGAACAGCCGTTGCAGAACATCCACGTGGATGTCACACCCGATGCGGGCGAGTGCTTCCTTGACGTTCTTGCTGGCCGAGTTCATCAGCATGGCCAGGCCGCGGGCCGTCTCGCCGGCACCGCGCGTCTCCCCGCTGCCTGCGATGAACGCGGGGATCCCGGTGACGTCGTCAGCTTCCCGCTTGACCTCCTGGTAGGCGGTCATGTACTGGCCCACGTTGCAGGGGATGTCTGTGAAGTTGATGCCCTGGTGCCCGGGCGTGAGCTTGCTGCCGTCGTACTGGTGGATGTACCACGGGCCAATGCCCTGGATGTTGTAGCCCGGGGGCAGAGCGTTCACGTCCACCGACATCATCGGGCCGCTGGACATCAGGAGGTTGTTGCAGAGCGCCCGCATGTTCGCGTTGGCCTCTGTCTGGATATCCTCCATCACTTCCGGCAGGCCCTGGCCCCAGAAAGAGTCCTTGATGGGCTTGAACGAGGTCGTGGAATAGGGGCGCTGGCCCAGGGGGTCGGGATTGACGATGGCCTTTACGCACCGGTCCTCGGCCATGACGGCCATGATGTCGTACTCGGCGAGGACATCGTCGACGGGCAATCCCCAGTCTTCGAGCATCTGGCCGGACGCCGTGCCCCAGAACTCGATGCGCTCAAGCTCCGCGTCGTTGGTGGGCTCGAACGTCCCGGGCTTGCCCAGGAGGTCCAGGCGGTCGGTGGCGTTGTCCACGGAGAGCCCGGTCATGGGGTTGAGCTGGGGCGACAGCTTCAGGATCTCCTCAATGGCCTCGGTCCTGTAGCCGTCCTGGTCGCGGAGGCTGTGCAGCTCACGCCGGGTGATCGTGCCGCGCTCCAGGATGTAGCCGTCCTGGCAGCTCGAGGCGTGCGGGCTCGGGTAGATGTCCCATGGGGATGGGGAGGAGAAGACGAGGATCGGCTCCTCGGTGACCTGTGCGCGCATAGTACCGGTCTGGGGGTCCGGGGCGTAGGACAGTCGCCGCTCGATCCGCACCACCGGACCTTTCACGAACGCGTTGGGGTACATCTTGTAGTCATCGACAAACCCGGTGAAGGCCTTTGCCCAGCCGCCTTCCTGCAGGATGTCCTGCATGGTTTCGCCCATGGCCTCGGCCCGGGCCTCGGCCTCCGCCTTGAGCTGGTCCGCAACCTGGTCAGAAAGTTCGCTCGCAATCGCGTAGGCGGCTACGGCGAGCTGATCCGGGGGGGCCTGAGCGTAGGCCTGCTGCATGGCATTGGTGATTACCTGTTCCCGGACCTGCGGGGGGAGCTCCGGCTGGATGGTGGGCTCTACGTCCCACGGGCGATCCTCGACCGCGGCGAGAACGTCCCGGATCCAGGCGCCGAGCTGGTCGGCCTTGTGCATGGTCAGCTTGCGGAAGAGGTCGGCGCCGCCGGTCGCGGCGATCTCCTGGGCGGTCGCGGCGTCGTATTCGCCCTTGTAGGCGCGGAGGCAGGCTTCCAGACGATCATCCACCCCGATATCACGCCGGTGCTGCTGGGCCTCTTGCCAGCAGTTTCGGATGTAGGTCTCGAGAGCGGTGATCGGGAGGGAAGAGCCGGGCTGCTCGGGCGCGATGGCGAAATCCGGCTGGTCGGCATAGTCCGGATCCAGCGCGATCACTGTTTCGTCGTCCGTTGTTGCCTGGAGAAACCTGCTCATACGTTCTGAGTGCCGGCTTTCGGGCAGCCCCACGGTGCCCTGCGCAGCCGGCAACGCATGTTGGGAGAATCCGGGCAACAAAAACGGTGGATTTTCCGCAGACCACCCTTAACGCTTGCGCGTTTTGCAGCGCCGGGAGATCAGCCCCGTTGCTGCCCGGTATTCAGTTATAGGGATACTCTACAGGTCGTTTGGCGCCTACCTGACACACAGTAGGCTGTGGATGAGGAGGGAAAATCGAGGGAAACGGGTGAGCAAGGGGGCCTACGAATAGATGACGGACGGTGAGAACTGCCAGAGCGAAGCGGCGGCAGTTCTCGTAGTCTGCTTCCGTTTCTTCGGATCGCCCAACGCTGTGAATCACGCTTCGGCGGCCCCCGCCGATAGCGTGGATTCATCTTGTTAGGACCTTTTCATTTCCCCGATTTTCTTCTGTTGTCGTCCTCGCACAGCATCTTGCAGTTGGGGCGACAAGGTTTCCGGCCTTGCCGCCCCGCATGATTACTTACCCTTCTTTGGGGCGGGCTGCCTCGGCGTTCCCCGGTTGCCCTTGCCACCGCCGCTACCGTCGCGCCTGCGCGTTCCGCCGCAAGCCCCCCGGCTTCCGCGTCCTGCATTTCCTCGTGCTGCTGCCATGACCGTCTCCTTGCCCTGTGTTTGTTGTCGCTCCGGTCGGGATGGGCAGCCCCAACCAGAGCGTGCAGTGTACGCGGACAAGCCGCGCCACTGACGCTAATCGTTATTGCTGATGGTCTTGCCGCCCTTGCTCCACGGCTTGATATGGTCAGCCTGCATTTGTGCCAGTTCGAAGTGGTTGCCGCAAACGGGACAGATCCCCTTCTGGCGCTCGTAGGCTTCCCGCTTCTGGTTGTCGGTGAAGCTCCTGATGCTCAAGTTCCGCTCTTCGCGGTTCAAGACATAGGGGTAGATGCCCCGCTTCCTGGTGACATCCTCATCGGCCATTAGCTCGGCCATCTCCGTCTCAAGCTTAGCGGGGTCGAGCTCCTTAACCAATCGAGCCTTTCCGAGTCGGAGCCGCTGCACAGGTAGACCATGAGGGTGTAGTCAAGGATCTGCTCTTTCTCGTCGGGCTGGAGGTTGTGGACGTAGCGGGGCTGTTCAACGCTCCCCACCTTCACCGCGAAGTCGCCTTCCACAAACTGACAGATGGAGATGGTTCGCTGCTGTCCGTCAATGACCTCAAACTGCTCGTCCCCCTGCACTGCCCAGTACATGACATTGAGCGGGAAGCCCCTAGTGATCGTGTTGATGACTGCGTCCCGCTGCTTTGGCTTGTAGATGAACTCCCGCTGATACTTGGGCCGCACATCCAGCCGATTCGAGTAGGCCACGACACCCAGCTCCTCATTGTCGGTGTAGTCCTCGGTGAGCTCGCGGACGGTGACTTCTTTTAGATCGATCTTCATGAGGTTTTCTCCCTACGACGGATGAACAACCGCCTGTAGATGCCCTTAACGGGGTAGCCAACATCGAAGTGAGTCCCCGCGCCGAAGGAGGCCGTCCTGACGACACAGCCAAGGGTTCCAGTGTTGGACTTCTTGCGGGCGCCATCCACGACTCTCTCCTTCTTCCCGTAGTTCTTCGTCGTGGGGTAGCTAGACCCGCTTAGCCCCAGAATCTCAAACTGGTCTGGATTGTACTTGTCGAGGAAGGTGAGTGGCACGCCCATGACGCCGTCGAAG
Source organism: uncultured bacterium (assembly GCA_964402475.1). Taxonomy (GTDB): domain Bacteria; phylum Hydrothermota; class Tepidihabitantia; order Tepidihabitantales; family Tepidihabitantaceae; genus UBA2258. The sequence continues at coordinate 17,276 of CAYOCZ010000002.1, forward strand.
TCCATGGGTATGTCCACGACTTTGGCGACCTCGATGGCGTCGTAGTTGTCATAGTCGGGGTACAGCTCGGGGTCGTAGGTCCTGTAGAGGATCAGATCCTCGTGGCGCTTGGCAAAGTCCAAGTTGGTGAACCACCCCGCATTGCCAAGGCTTCGCCACTTCTGCCCATGCTCGTCCACCCAGAAGCGGGTGGTACGGGGCTCGTAGTAGTCTGGGACCTTGAAGCACATGTTCCCATTGTTTACGCCGAGCCATACTTTGTTGGCCTTGATGAGCGCGAAGACCTCCTTGTAACTGATGGCGTTCTGGTTGCCGACAATGAGGAACTTCTTGCGGTACTCCATCAACTGGGCCACGTACTCACGGAAGAGCGAGAAGGGCGGGTTGGTAACAACGATGTCGGCTTCCTTGAGCAGCTCGATGCTCTCGGCGCTACGGAAGTCACCGTCACCCTTGAGCGGCTTGATGCCAATCTCATCCGGGTCGGGGACCATGTTGCCGTCCTCGTCGCCCTCGTAGACAAGGCAAATGGCTTCTTCGGAGTCGTTCTGACTGAACAAGTCCATCTCTTGGTTCTTGTAGCAGGCGGCGATGAGCTTCTTCAGGCCCAACTTCTCGAAGTTGTAGGAGAAGTAGTGGAAGAAGTTGCTCACGCGGGGGTCGTCGCAGTTGAGGTAGACCGTCTTGCCCTTGAAGTGCTTCTTGTAGTGCTTGAGCTCGCGCTCGATGTCGGACAGTTGGGTGTAGAACTCGTCCTCCTTGGCCAGTTTGGCTCCGACGAGGCTGCGGTTCAGCGATTTCTGCGTCATTCTGCTGTCTCCAAATATCGTCTATTGTCGATCAGATGTTCTGCACATCGTAGTCTAACGCCTGGATCACTTGTGGCGGTGCCCGCCGCCGCCCTGAGCTGGCGCAGCATGCCACCGTGGCACGACTTGGTCCAGGTCGTGCCATTGCAGGCTTCGAAGGACAGTTGTAGGTCCAGGGGGTAGGCTTACAGCGGATCAGGAGAGAACGGCCGCCAAGTGGCCCTCGAGCACGCGACGGACGGCCGTGTCTATCACCTGCTGGATGATCTGGGCGTCCGTGCTGGCGGTCGGGTCGAAGTGGATTACCTGCGTGAAGACACACACAGGCTTGTATGCGTCATCACCGTGCTGGACAGTGGCAGAAATCCAGGCGAGCTGGCCGGGCGGCGTCTCCCGCTTCCAGTCTGAGAAGCGCACGACCGTATCGAGTTCACTGGGCACCGCGAAGCTCATGGCAGTCTCTCCGTGTGTGTTCGGGCGCGAAGTTGCAGCCAGAGGATGTACTCGGGAGGGGGGCGGATCGCCCCGGCCTCCCGCTGCTGGATCGTCGAGACGTGGTAGCCCAGGTGATCGGCGACATCCTGCTGTCGCGGGAATCCCGCCGCACGCCGTAGGTCCGCCAGTCTGGGCTTGGGGGTCCTCACGTGGCTACCTGGTGAGGGCGCCGGCGACCCGCTGCGCGTTGTACGCCCGGATGAACCCGAACAGGTGGTCGGCGCACTGCTTGACGGCGCCGCCGGGAAGGCCCTGGGCTGTGCCGGCCGTCGCGACGTGCAACTGGCCATCCGGCCGTTCCGTGATCCTGACACCGAACTCGATTGCGTGAGTCACCGGCGACTGTGGAACCAGGGCGGGCAGCTCAATGATCGGGTCTTCAGCGCCGCTGGCGGCGTGGGCATCGACTGCGTTCGCAATCTCGTCCATCGTGGCGAACGGCTTACTGTGGACATCCCGGGACCGGGCGCTGTACTGACGGATGAACTGGAGCACGTGGTCGGCATACTCGTGTTCAGCCGATGTCGGCACTCCGCTCGGCACGGCCTCGACGTCCATCTCCACGGCGCCGTCCGGCAGTCGCCGGATCCCACCTGTCATTGTTACCATGGTCAGAGTCCTTTCTTCTGTGCTCTGGTGGGTTGGCCCCGGCGGAGCCCTGCCCATCCCTGAGCGGGTTGTATCTCGTGAGTGCGTACCGTGTTGGCCATGGGGACCGTGCCCCGGGCGAAGGTCAGACAGAGCGCGTCGGCCAGGTTCGGGGATGCGATGCCGCGCCGACGCATGTCGTCCTTGCTCTCCACCTTGATCTGCCCCTTCGACGTTATGGAGTACGTGGGAGCCGTGAGCTCTCCTATCAGCGTGTCCACGTCCTTGCAGTCCGGGGAAATGGCGGCCGTCTTGACCTCGAACCACTCCCGCACGTCCCACCAGAGCTGATCCCTGAGCCTGTAGAAGCGGTCGCCGTGCGCCGCGCTCTCAGCTACGTTCACGCCGACGACGGGCACCTGGAGCTCCTTGAGGCGGTCCACAACGCCGCTGCCCACGCCGATCACGTCCACGTACAGCGTTTTGAACAAGCCGTCCTGGTAGGCCTGCACGGCTTTCCCGGTCGTGTACATCGTGTCCTGCTTGAACCACTGTTCTGTGTACGTCACGCACTGGCCCGTGCGGATTACCAGGGCAGAGGAGTCGTCCCCAAACCTGGCGACATCGAGGCCGGCGACGGCCGTGCTTCCCGCTGGGTCGATATCACGGCCTACGGCGACCTCGACCCAGTCCAGGGGAATGACCGCGTCGGCGCTGCCGAGCGGGAACTCCCCGAGCACGCGCACGCGGTACACGTCGCTGTCGGGGCCGTACTTCGAGGCCATGCGCTTCGGGTAGGCCGGATCGACCAGGTGGTTATTGAGGCACGAGAACTGGAGGCACGTCCAGTGTGGGCGGTCCTTGTGGTGCGACGCGTGGAAGTAGCCGTCCGTGCGGGTCGGGTTCGACGTCATAATGACCCGGGCCCCGGGTGTGGACAGGGCGCCCTCTGCCGTCTCGAACGTCTTTTCGGGGATCCCCGAGGCCTCGTCGATGACATACAGCAGGTTGGTGGCGTGGAAGCCGGCCAGGGCCTCCGGCGTCTCCGGCCGGGACGTCCGACCGACCGCAAACCGCGTCTTGTGCGCCTCGCGGACGAACACGTGGTCGGCCGAGATGACGATTTCCTTGCGGAGCAGCGAGGGCATCATCGCGTGCCACTTGCCCATCTCCGCCCAGAGGAGGTCAGAGAGCTGGTGTCCAGTAGGCGCCGTGCACGGGATCTTGCAGTCCTCGAAGCAGGCGACGTGCCAGAGGACCACCCAGGACAGCAGCGCGGTCTTGCCCGTGCCGTGGCCCGACCGGATGGACACGTGAGCCCCGGGGTCGGATATCTCAAGGAGTGCCTCCTCCTGGTCCTCGGTCGGATCAGCTCCCAGCATTTCCCGGGCGAACGCCGCGGCGTTGCGCCGGTACCGCCGGAACGACATGATAAGGTCGTCTAGGCTGTCCGCTCTAGGCATGGCGCCATTGCTCCTCGGGGTCGTCCTCGTCCTCGAGGGTCTCGGCCTGGACGTCGTTAAACACCTCGGCCTCCTCGGTGGGTATCCTGCCGCTTCAGCCAGGAGCGAACCGCGCCCAGCCGGGCATACCAGTTGCCTTCACCGGAAGCGACGAGACGCGTTGCCCCATTGGGCGCGGGGTAGGTCACGACGATCTGTACGTGATCGAAGTGTTCCGCGAGCCTGGCGGCGGCGCCCTCAAGGATGACTGTGGCGGCTTCAATGGTTGGAGGATCGGTGTCATGTGCCACGGGCTGCGGTCTCCCGCCTCTTGACCTCGTCGATCAGGTCCGCCAACGAGAAGCCGGGGGCGGTGTCCGCCTCCGCGTTCCAGCCCATGGCCTTGGCCAGAGAGTCGAAGAGCCCCTTCGCCGATGCGCGCTTGCCCTTCGAGAGGTATGGCCGGCCGTCAGGAGTGAGCTCGAACTCGATATGCTCAAGGGCGGGGTGCCCGAGGGCCTCCGGGGTGAGGTATCCCTCGGAGTCCACCAGCTCGGACCAGGTCGCGAACATCATGCGGGCGATGTGCGCACAGGCCCGCTCCTTCGTAGCCACGACCTCCTCTGTCACTGCCCCGCGCAGCTCTGTCAACCTACCCAAAACCTCACCATGTTTGGCCATGGCGCTTGCCTTGGTCCAGACCGTGTGCGGCTTCCACTTTGTGGAGGCGGGGTAGACCCGGCGGTAGGCGTCGGAGAGGCTGCACCCGGCGAACACATGGTCGGCAAATTGCCGACGCTTCTGGCTGGCGGCCTGCGACATGTCGTATCTCCTTGTAACGTTGCCGTAAGTAACGATACCCCGCTGAGAGAGCCCGCACAAGAACGGCTCGTGCGGGCGATGCGTCAGTCAGCGGCGGCCCCGAGGAACACCACGTCGAGAGGTCGTAGCCCGTACACCCGGTGTATCGCTGCGCCTCGGCTCTTGCGAATGAGCACGAAGCGCCTAGCATCAGGCGGTGTGCCGACCACGGCGACGCCGTAGTCGTCAAACCACCACGCTTGCGGGCAGTAGACGGTGGGCGCTATGTCCACCTTCGACGCCAACCACAGGTAGCGCCCCCGGGCGATGCTGCCTACCCGGGGATCGTTGGCGCGAACTGTTGCGGAGCGACGATCAGGACGCCCCCACCACCGTTCCCTCCTGGCCACGATCAGGAAGCTGAACCCGTCAAGTGGCTTCGGTTCATCGTGACAGTAGAGTGTCGCCGTCCATATCTGGCCGATCTGGAGATGCTTCTTACCCATGGTCGTAGTCATCCTGCTGGCTGTTACCGTGCCCAGTCTGGGCCAATGTCTGTAGCGCCACGCTGCGCGTCGGCTGCGACCTCCCGCCCTACCTCTTCCCGGTAGCACGTTTGGCAGAGCGTCTTGCCGTAGACAAACCCGTTGCGGTCGGTCATTACCCGGAGCCGTGTCGAGGCCATGCCCCGCTTGCATTGCTCGCAGTCCTCGAACACGTCCACGGCCCGGGGGTACGGATCCACGTCGATATCGACGTTCCAGAGTCCTTGGCGGCCGGTGAGAAAGACCGGGCCTGTGGCCCGAACGTACCGCGTGAACCAGGCGAAGCGGCCGGGGGCGTAATTCCCAATCGCCCGCTCTCGAGGCGTGAGCCTCGGCTCGATATCGACTGTGGGCACACAGTCGTAGAGTTCAACGACCGCGATCACGGCCCCGAACGCGGAGCCGTTGAGGCCCTCTGAGCAAAGAGTAAAGGGCCATAGGTCGCAAAGCTCACGCTGTTCCCTGGTCCAGCGCTTTGCGGCATGGAGTGCGAGCGGCCCCCGGTATGTCGTTGGCCATGACCTGGTTTCGATCCTCTTGATGTCACACCGCATGGCCTGAGCCCACGGTTGCCAGAGGGATAGTGCCTTCATCTTCATGTGTTGTCCCCGACAGCGGCCTTGTCCCGGCGCCAGCTCGCCATGGCGTGGTGGGCGGCTCTGCTCGCCTCCTGGCCCCTGGCCAGGCCGGTATGCGGGCCCTTATCCCCGTTGGCGCCGCCGCGACCCCCGGACGTGTAGCAGTCCCCCATGTTGAGCCAGACCGTAGCGTCCGGCCGGAGGACGCGCCGGACCTCCCGGAAGACCGCGACCAGGTGACCGACGAACGACCACGGATCAGGCTCCAGGCCCAGTTGACTGGCCATCGGCGGTACCGTCACGTCCGGGAGCCCGGGCATGGGGGCATAGGTCACGGCCGGCCACTCGGACGGTTCGAGCTGGTAGTCACGCAGCGACCAATACGGCGGACTCGTCACCACACAATGCACGGACGCCGCCGGAAGGGCCCGGAGGCCCTCCAGAACGTCCGCTAGTTGGCACATAACTTGCTAACTTTTGCAGTTTTGTAAAAATGTTACACCTTTTGCAATATTGGCACTATTGGCATGGTATGTGCTTGTAGCAACCTTGTGGTGAATCGTCACCCCATTGTACTGGTACGCTGCGGACACCGGCGCCTACTCCTCGTCTGGTTGCCCCCGGGCGCCACGACGACGCCCAAAGGGCGGGGTGGAGGACTCAGTAGGGTGCTCCGTTGACGTAGTTGCCGGCGAACACCGGCAGTTCCGTGACCTCGCGCAGATGCGCGGAGGTCGCCTTGAGCACGTTCTCGATAAACTCCTCAACGCGCAGCATCCGGATCATGAAGAACACCTTGCTCTCGCGCCGCCGGTACCTGAGCAGGCACTCGATCTCCTGGGGCTCGTGCCCGACGAACGGCCGGAGCTGGATGGTGATACGCTCGGGGATCGTCACATTCCCAGCTTCACCGGCCAGAGCTGTCGTGTGGTCCTCGTACTGGAGGACCGTGTTGCCATTCGTGAGGTCGTGGGCGCTCTTCAGGTTGGTGTTGATCGTCAGCTTGAGCGTCCGGGCAATCTCCAGGATCTTGGCGCCCGGCGGATCGACGATGTCGATTTCGTGTTCCTCGAGGAACTCCGCGAGCTCCACCTGTTCGACGTACTTCCCGTCGAGCTTTGCCCAGCGCATCCACTCAGGAGAGCGCTGAAGCGCCAGGACGGCCCGGTGCTCGCACCATCCCGCCTCGCCCTGCAATCCGACCTCGTGGTAGTCCAGGATCGCCGTGTAGACGGCGCGCTCAGTGGTCGCCTCGGCGAAGATCCGGGATTCGGGCAACCGGTGCTCGTTCACGTACTCCACGAAGGACCCCTTCTCGGTCAGCTCCACGGTACCCGTCTTGCGCGAGGGGATCGCCGGGTACAGCTCGGCCGTCTTCTCCAGGTGGACGCCGTCGGGCACCGCCATGCACCCCCCCAGCGTCGCACGCCCCCGGCCGTCCATGTCCTGGGGGACGACGTGCATCAGGGCCATGCCGGCCCGCAGGCACACGTCCGCCGTGCCCGGGGTGTCGTCCAGCCCGAGGGCGTCGGCCTCAACTCTCGCGTTGTGCATGTTCTCTTGTCCTGCCATGTCTGTCCTCTGCTCCTGTCTGTTGCGTTCCCTGCGGTTTGGCCTCGTGGCCTACTGGTCGTCTCTCGCGCGCCAGGCTTGCCGGTCCTCATCCGTCTCGGCCCGGTCCTCAAACCGGAGCTGATTGGGATTGCGGCGTGACAGCCCGTTGTCCTGCGTCGTGAAGAACAGGGAAGGCTTGCGCTTGGGATCCGGCACCTTGATCTTCGGATGGTCGGTAATCAGCACTTGCGTCCCGTCCCCGGCCGTCGAGGGCTTGACCTCGATCTTCAGCGTGAACTCTCCCGCGGCCCCCTTCTCGCGGACCGCCTCGATCAGGCGCTCCATCTTGGCCGCGCACTCGAATGCGCAGTCGCCATCCCGTTGCTGCCGGATGAACTCAGCGAAGTCCATCCGTACCCCGTCAACCGCCTGTGCCGTCTGCTGGGTCATCGTCCTCTCCTTCTGGTTGTGGTCCAATCCAGTCCATGTCATCCGGGTCAGGCCCCGGGGCCACGTCGTCCCGGTGTAGCCTGTGGTCCGGCTCGGGCGTTTGGCTGGCAACTCCCGTTGCCCACTCGCGGAAACTGTGGTGATCGACCGTGTGCGCCAGTTGGGCCGAGGCCTCGCTCACGTTCGCGTCGGCCAGCTCACAGCACGCCGCGCAGAACTCGCACAGTTGACGGTGGTCGGTGAAGCGCTGCGCCATGGCCCGGCTGAAGGCGTGCGTGGCCGCGACCTCCTGGCCCTCAATCTTGGCCGCCAGGTACCGGCCCTGTGTGCAGGGGCAGTACGTGGCACCCGGCTGGGCCTGGACCGGCCGTGGCCCCTCGGTCGGTTCGAGCGAATACCATCGGTTCTTGCGCTTGACGACCGCCACCCAGATGAGGCCGCTACCCCAGCACGCTCCACAGAGACCGTCCCGGGGCGGAGGGCGGAGCGAGACGGCCCGTTTGTACTGCATCACAACGGCCGACCACGACGGCCGGTAGTCACCCGGTGCGAGCGCCTCCACCATGTGCACCGCGGTCTGAGCCACCTTGGTGGCATCCACGTAGTCACTGGCGAGGTACGTGTAGGCGTCCTGCACGTCGGCAATCGTCGGCTTGTCGTTACGATGCCGCGACAGCAACCGCATGATATCGAGCACCCCCAGCAGCGTGTCGAGGTCCAGGGGTGCCTTCTCAAACCACTCCCGCCACGAGAGCAGCGAGCTGGTCCCCTGGGCCATGTCCCGGCCCGTCCAATCCGTGTCCGCGCTCCAGCGCGTTTTCCACTCCCGGATGAACTTCTGTTCGAAGGGCGTCCAAAGCTGTGTGGTCGTCGCTGCCATCAGATCTTCCCTACCCGGTTCCAATCCACCTCTTCGCCGGCCCGGACCTGGGCGAGGTCCTGCTGGATGTATTTCTTGCGCCAGGACAGCCATGCCCTCCAGTCCGCGATGGGCTTGCCGTGACCATCGGTCCACCCGAACGCCCTCACCCGCAGGTAGTCGTTCTCCGCGTGGTCTTTCGTCCACAGCAAGCCGATGGAAACCCCGTAATCGTGGTAGGTGTCGAGCGACGGGTAGCCGAGGGATCCCTGACCGGGGGAAACATCCTCACACGTGGGCGCAGGCGCGGTTGGAGTAGTCTTTTTCTTGTTCTCTAAGTTCTCTAAAGAAGCGGTACCGTCTGCGGTACTGTCTGCGGTACCGTCTGCGGTACTGTCTGCGGTACTGCCGAACTGATACGCGTTATAGTTACACAGTGTCAGCACGGTCTTTACGTTCCCCGTCTGTGGTACTAGGGTGCCGTTCACTGTCAGGTACACCAGGAAGCGGCGAACGCGTCCACGCCCCCACTTCCAGCGTTCCGCCAGCGTGCGTTCTCCGACCGCCACCTGGCCCCGTTCGGTGTGCACCAGGTTGCCGCGGACCTCCACGTCTTTCGGGCCATGGTTCGCGAGCCCGATCAGGTCCACAAGGGCCTGGCCGCGCGTGAAACGCTCCGCCAGCCACAGGGGGTCGTAGAGCAGGCTGCGACAGACCGCGAAGCGGCCGAACTTCTTGTTGTCACGCGGGGGCATTGGTTGGCGTCGATCCCGTGTCGGTTTGGTTTCTGCGCGGATCGGCATAGGCCTGGCGGCAGGGGCCGCACGTCGGCGAGAACTCCCAGTGGTAGGCCCGGACAGGCTTACCGCACTGGACACAGGTGCGCTCAATGCGCCCGTAGCGCTTCGGGGTTGGCCGGTACGGTTTCGTCATCTCATCATGTCCTCAATGATCGTGTCCCTGTCGCCCTCCAGGGCGCGTGCATCCCGGGTCTGGTCCTCGTCCTCGGGCTCGTCCTCCGTGCCGAACAGCGGTTCGCAGTCGATGCAGAGCGTGGGATTGTCGCTGCGGGTCACCTCGGTGATCCGCTCCCGGCACACGCAGCAGTAGTGACGCCAGCGGCTGTCCGCCCCTCTGGCCATTAGAGCCGCCTCCTGCCCATCCCGGCCCGCTGCGCCTTACACCACGCCTCCCACTCCCGGCGGCGCTTGTGGCCCATTGGGGCCGTCCCTACGGGCCGGGCTTGCAGGCGCGCGATGCGGCGACGTTGCTGCGAGTAGCGTTGCTGCAGGTTGAAGCCGGCCAACAGTGGCGGCCGCGCCGGGGTTTTCTGCCAGACACAGGATCGCTTGAGCGGTCTCAGATTACCTATCAGGTCGTTTCCTCCTGCTCGTATTCGATCTTGACTCGGGGGTTGACGAGGCGCCCGTGCGGCTCGCCATCCACGCGAATCCGCATCTCCAGGTGGTGTGTCCCCTCGATGACCGTCGCCGGTTTGCCGCGGAACGTGATCCTCGCGCCCCGGCGAGCCGGCACGCCGTAGGTGTCGCGGATCAGTTGCAGCCAGCTCGGCATCAGCACTTACCCTCCACGTCCGCAAACAGCGGCATTTCCACAGGGCTGAAGGGCCTGGGAAAGGCCCGCGCCATCTGCTTCCTGCACTCATCCAGCCAGACCTTATAGGGGTGGTTCTCCCGTTCGCCCCAGGGGTACGCATCGCGGAGCGCTCGACGCACAGCACGCTCGCCGGCCGCCTTGTGCTCTGCGATCACCGCCGCGATGATCGGTGCCGCCATCTGTCGCCAGGTCATGGTATTGGTGCTCATCGTCTGTAGGCTCCGTCGGTAAGGGCGCTCTCCGGGTGTTCCTGCATCATCCCAAGTTCGGCCAGGGACCAACACAGGGGAACGTCGTCCCCGCCAGGGACGTAGTGGTTGCGATACGGCCGGCCCCGCCCATAGCGGTCGAGGCCGAGAGAGTGCTGTAGGATGTGCAGGAGCTTGTCGGGCAGGTCGGGACCGGTCCGCGGCGCCACGAGGCAGGTCATACAGTTCGTGCTCATAACGGTGCCTCCTGGTCGTCACGCTCCCACTGCCTGATCTGTGTGTACGGGGACGCCAGGTCGAACATGTCGGCAGCCCCTTGTGCCCACTCGGTGCGTGCAATCTGGTGAGCGAGGGCGTCGGCGAACTCGCGCAAGTTCGTTGCCGAGATCCGATGCCACGGGCCGCCGTGCTGAGCCGCCTTGTAGTCAGCGCGGTCACGGTGGCGGGTCATGTCGGCCACAAGGCGGACACACCGCCGCCGCTCCCGGACGTGACGGGCGCGTGTCATGGCGTGGCACCAATTCCCGCGGCGGTTAAAGATCCAATGTCGGCGCCGGGCCAGTGCCGTGGGGTCAATGAGGTCCCCACTGGCGTAGGAGCCAGACCAGACATTGACGTACTGCGACCCCGTGCCGCTCACCGGCTGGACGAACACCCCATGGGTGCGCATCCGCCCGCTCGTGGAGTCCCGGACCGTAGCCAGGCCCACGACGCGCACCTTGGTGTACGCGGTGTTGCCATGGGCCCACGGGGGGGACGGGAGGAACGCCAGTTGCCCCGTGGGGTCTTCACCGGCCTCCAGGCACTTCGCGATTCGGCTGCGGTGGTCTTTCATGTCGGGATCTCCACCCCGTGGTAGTCGCAGACCGGGCACAGCCCGTCGCTGTTGAGCCCGCCGTCACAGTTTGGGCAGTAGGGACAGCGGTCGTCCGCACCCCAGAGCGCCGTCAACAGGGACGCCGTGTCGGTGTGGAGCGCCGTCGCCATCTTGTACATGAGTTCCGGCTCGCCATCGGCCAGCAGGATGTGCAGCTCCTTCCCGGCCCCGACGAAATAGCCCGCCTCGATGTGCGCTGAGCGGCCGCACGGCATGACCAGAACGCACGTATCGGCCCACTGCATCGCGGCCCAGTCCGACGCGTAGCCGTTGATTGCCGTGGGGTGCTGAAGGGCGTCACGGAATTGGTGACGAGCCCACCCCTGCCAATTCGGGTCGATCTCCGACCAGTGAAAGACGGAGTCCCCGAGTCCGGGGTTGCGGAAATCGTAGACCTGGTGCTCGGCAAGCCGGAGCACTTTGACGACATCCGGTTGCCGCTCGTTGCGCCAGCTCGATGCTACATAGATTCTTCGGGGCATGTCTGTACCTCCAGGATCAGGAGCGTGCGCTCCGCTTCCGTTTTGGGGACTTTGGTCTGTCGGTGACGGACCTCGGCGACGAACTCCGCCCGATCATCGCGTAGTACTCCGCCAGCGACAAGCGCGTCGATGACCCACTTGCAGCACAGCCCGTCGGGGTCGGCGAGCTTGTGGCGGAAGCTATGGACGGTGATGACAACTGGTGCGTCAATCGCTTCAGGGCCATGCGCTGGCTCAGGCTCATGGCGAGGACCCGGTTCCACGTCGGCAGCGGGAACGGCAGGACCACCACCAAAGAGCCCGGGGTTGCACCTGCGGGTAGCCTCGCTGGGTCTGAGTGTTCCGGGGTCAATGCCTGCGGTCCTCTTCATGGCGTGGCGGCCAGCCTCAATCCCGGCTGCACGATCAGGTCGCGGAGTTCCCGGGCATCCCGGCGGAGGTCCTCCAGGTGTGCCGCAAACTCGGCCATGCGCCGTTCGCGTCGTTGGTCCGAGGTCTCCGGAGGATGGTCAAGGCTATCCTTGGCCCGGTCGATATCCTCGAGGCGGTAATAGTGCTCGGCCCCGCCATGCTCGCCCCGTGGGACCAGCACGCAGGGGACCCGGCAAGCGATGAGCAGTTCGGCCGTGTGCGCCCGACTCTTGCGCCCGAGATGTGCGGTGACCTGCGTCACCGTCAGCAGCCCGCTATCCACGAGCCAGTTCCCGATTGGTGTCCGTGGCATGGTGCTACTCCTGTGATTCCAGGCTGAGACGCAGAAGGGGGTGGACCGGCCGGGCCCGGATGGGGGAAGAGGGAGGAGGGAGGGACGGACCCGGCCGGTCCGAAATGGCGTGGGCATAGACGATGGCGCAGATGATGAGCAGGACAGCGAACAGGAACAGGCCGGTGTAGAGGACCAGGGAGCGCCGGTGCGCCTCCTCGAATCCCTCGCGTACTGCCCGTCTGACGTCGCGCTCGATGCTCAGTGGCGTTTGTCCGGGGTCAATGCTCACGGTGCACGCTCCTATGCTGCGGCGATCACGGCGTCGATGATTGCGGAGGCGAGCGCCGTGCTCTGGCAGACCTCGACCGCGTTGCCGATCTGTTTCTTGACGGCTGTCTTGGTGCCGGCGAACTGGTAGGAATCCCCGAAGCCCATGGCCTTGGCCAGCTCGTGCGGCTCAAGCATCCGGTAGAGGACATCCAACTGCGCACCGTCCCCGTGCCCCGGAGAATGGCGAAGAACGGCGTGCAGAGCGCCA
>CAYOCZ010000002.1:29925-35129 GCA_964402475.1 uncultured bacterium
CTGCGCACCGTCCCCGTGCCCCGGAGAATGGCGAAGAACGGCGTGCAGAGCGCCAGGTGGTTACCGTTGGTGATGGTGGGAAGGGGAAGGTCCAGGCCCCGGGCCATCGACTGGCCGTAGAGCATGACAAGGTAGGGATCGAGCTTCAGACCGCTGAAGCGTTCCAGCCCGTAGCAGATCCGCTTGATGGTGTTCGGGCATAGCGGCTTTTTCCCGGGGATACGGCCGGCCTGACGGGCGAAGATCGAGGTTCCCGGTAGACTCCAGTCGATAGCGTCCCGGGCGCTGCGCCATGACTCCTGGAACCGATCCGGGTCCATCTCCACATGTGTGAGTGACGGCCAGCGCGGGTCTCGGCCGTCCTTGCGCGCCATCAGGAAGAACCGGCGGCGTGCGGTGCGGGCGCCGTAGTTGGCCGAGTTGAGGACCGCGTAGTCGAGCCGGTAGCCCAGGCTGCGCAGGTCACAGAGGAACCGGCGGAAGTACAGTCCCCGGAACTTCGGGATGGGCTTCCCGGTCTTCGGGCCGCGCTGGTAGAGCGGTCCCCACTCCTGGAACTCCGGCACGTTCTCAATCAGGATCATCCTGATTTCCAGGGCCTCGGCCCAGCGCAGCACGTCACGCGCCCCGTTGCGGCTCTGCTCGTTGCAGGGACCGCCCCCGCGTGCCCGTGAGTGAAAGATGCACTCCGGGGCCGCGGCCAGGCAATCGAGACGGCCGGACGGGACCGCCTTGAGCGGATCCACATCGAACACGCTCTGGCAGAAGTGGTGTGCGGCCGGGTGATTGAGCGCGTGAGTCTCGACGGCCGTCGGCCAGTGGTTGATAGCCGTCAACTCCAGGCGAAGGCCCCGGGCCTCACAGGCGCGGTGGAATCCCTCGGAGATGCCACCGGCGCCGGCGAACAGATCCACCATGCGGAACGTGCGGCTGCTCATCCTTCCTGCCCCCGCATGTTCGCATCGTCCTCGGCGTTGTTGACCGCGCACACCCGGCACGGCTCCCCGAGCATCACAGGCCCGCCGCATTGCGGACAGGTGAACTCATAGAGGGCGGGATCTTCGGGGTGTTCCGTGAGCATCCCGAGCGTGACGAGGATCCGGCGCGACAGTTCCCGGGCCTGCTTGGCGTTGCGACCGGGTGGCGCCAAAGCGGCGAGGGCGCAGAGGGCGCCCGGCAACGCGGTCTTGTGCCGCGCCCAGTCATAGGCCGAGTCCCGACCGAGAGGCCGGCAGACATAGCGCAGGGTGGCGAGGCGGTCGGCACATTGCACCGACGAGATCAGGCGCAGCACGTCGAGGAAGCTATTGGTGAGGGATTCCAGCGTGGGCAGCATGTCGGCCCATGGACACTCGACGAGCGACGGTGCCGGTCGCAGCTCGTCGGCTTCGTCCTCCGGGGGCTCAGGGAAGTCTCGGGCCCACCAGTGCTGCACCGTGACCGGGCAGCCCGTTGCCATCTCGAACCAGCCGTCGTCCGTCTCGTAGCGGGCCACCGCGTAGGTGGTTCCCGTCCACACGAGGACCGGCTCGCCGGGAATGCCCTGGTCGTCGGCCGCGTCGATCCAGTCCAGGCCCTCCATCGCGTCCCAGAGCGCATCGGGCGGGTAGTCGCAGAGTTCCCGGGACATCCTCACGATGTCGTCGGTGTTGGCGCACAGGATGATGACAGGCGGGCAGCCTTGCGGCTCATGCGTTCCCATGGTACATTCCTTTCTGTTGCGTTCCCTTTGCGGCCCCGGGTGCTCTCCCACACTCGGGGCCGCGCCCTTTCTATGGCCTGGCCGCGGTCCGGGGCGTTGGCTCCCGGCCCCGGGCCAGCGCCCTCAATGCCCGGTCGAGATCCGCCGTGGCGAATACTCGTCTCGACGATGACGACTGGCCGAGCCGCACGGTGGCCACCAGGCCATCCCGCGCCCATTCCCTGAGCGTCCGCCGGCCAATCTGGTACCGGCGGAGCGCGTCACGCTCCTGCAGCCAGTCGCCTGATGGAATGCTCATGTGACCGTCCTCATCTCATCCGATGTGTAGCGCATATACGCTATTTCAGAACAGCGCAGGCGGTCGTCAATTCGCGCTGCATCAGTTCCTCGACGGCTTCCTTAACGGTGATGCCTCTGCCCTCGCTGGCGCTCCGCTGTGCGAGCATCGCCTTGAACTGTAGGAGGATTGCGTTACTGACCGCCACCGTGCGGCGGTCCTTTGCTGCGTCCGTGCTCATACTGAGACCTCCAGGTATGGGGTGACTTCACAACATACGATAAGCGCATATCGCTGTAATGCAACTACCGCTTGTGCGCTTTGTCCCCGTAAGGAATTAACGGACGCTCCACGATGCTATCCGAAGAGATACATAAGGGCATGCTGAACGCGGCGGCCCGGTACCGGACCAAGACCGAGGCAGCGGCGAGGGTGGGCATCGGCCAAAGTCTCTACACCGCGTACTGCAACCGGCGGCGGACTACCGGGGGGATGACTGTGTCTACCTTCGAGAAGCTCCTGCCGATTCTGGACGAGGTGCATGTCAGCTACGGTGCTCCTCCTCGTGGCACCATACCGGCGGCTCTGGTGAACGCGGTCAAGCTCTGGGACCGGCTGCCGCCGGACAGCCAGCATCACCTTGCGTACATGATTGAGGCCGTGTTCCAACGGCACGGCCTGACCGAGGACGCCCAGGAGTCGGGCGACGGGGAACCCGCCTCTGAGGCGGGCGTTGCCTGATGGGGGGCCACAGGAAAGGAAGGGAACATGCGGACGACGGGGAAGAACCTCACCGTGCCTGAATCACTTCGGATGGCACGCCTATTCCTCCGGGAGTGCCCCAGTTGGCCGCAATTCGCGATTGGGATACACCGAAGCGCGTTCGGGAGATACGAGGTGATGGGGCAGCAGGCCGCACGTAAGCTATTCGGGAGACGGATTGGGGTAATGCACTTCAGTTTCCCGAAGTGTCCAGATCGCCGCGGGACCGTGGACGTTTACACCGCCATCAGGTCGGCGGCTAGGGACATCCTGTGGAGCCTGCTGTAGTGGAGTTCTGACGAGGCCCCGGTTGTGTTCCCCCGCCCCCGCTTGACATTTCAGCCATCCCGTGCCGATAGTATGTCACTGACCGCAACACCCGGGAGAATACTGCCGTGCCTCTACAGCCCCCCAGCCGGCTCCCCTGCTTTGCCTGCCGACCGGGTCGGTCCGTCCCATGTGACGCAACTGTGACCGAAAGGCGGTTCTTTCCGGTCCGGTTCCTGCACGCTTCCGGTTATTGGCCGGGTTGCCCTGGAGACGGCTACCCAGCTGCGGTGCAACGCCATAGCCCGTTTTACAGGGGTTCGGGGACTGAATGGCGCAAGGTCCATTATGCACGTACATTACGGGACTTACGAACGCAACAGTGGGAGCTGTGACCGAACCATGACCGAGACAGAGCGCTACCTACGTCGGCGCGCCGGGGTATGGCACGTAGACTTCACACTGCCATCGGACACGGGCGAGGGCCTGGGAGGGTTGCGCGTCCGGTTCAGTCTGCTGACCGGAGACATCGTACAGGCGAGGGCGTTCCGTGACAGCTATGTCATGCCCCTGCTGCACGCGTCCCGCACCAATGCGGCCATGCGTGTGGCCGTAGACCAGCTCAGCGCGACGAGTGCCACTATGCGGTATCGTGCCAACGAGCTGCTGGCCCGGGCTGGCCTGGCCCAGCTTGGGCCGTTGCGAGGTACCACCGGCACCCTGGGCAGCCTGATTGACGTCTACGCGTCATATCTGGGTCACACAGGCATGACACCGGCGACCGTGCGGGCGAAAGTGCGGTCCTGCGAGCAAGCTCTCCGCATCCTCGGCGAGGACCATGAGCCAGAGCACACGACCGATGCCGATATGGCCATGATCCGGGACGTGCTGCTGTCCACGCCCGCCTTCGACCAGCAACGGACCGCGACCACCGACCGCGGCGCCGCGCGAAAGCCGAGCACCGTGAATCGGGAGTTGACGGCGATCCGGGCCATGTACAAGTGGGCAATGGCCGAGGGCCGTCTCACATTCCGGCGCGCTGTGCCCGGCGTCGGGGTGAGATGCCAGAGCGGCCGCGTAGAGGCACACAAGGCCTGTCCCCCGCCGGCGGATGCCGGACAGCTCTGCATGATGCAGTGCCCGTCTACGCTCGATCCCTACGCCTGGCGGGCAATGCCCGTGATTGCCCGGTACACTGGGATGCGGGCCGGGGAGATTGCGATGCTGTACGGTGAGGACCTCGTCGAGGTCGAAGGGCTCCTCTGCGTCCGAGTCTGCCGGCATCTCAAGACCCAGGCGGCGGAAAGGCTCGTGCCGGTCGCCGATGTGCTCGAGCCGACAGTGCTCGGCCTGCTCGCGCGCACCCGGCAGGGGAGATTGTTCGGCGGATGCGGCGATTACACCGACCCGAAGGGGCAGATGCACCCAGGGCTGCGGCTCATACAGTCTTTTGGGAAGCGTGCGAAGGATGTCGGGCCGTACTCGTTCCACTGCCTGCGCGTCTATGCCAATAGTGAGATGGCCCGTGCCGGCGTCGATATCATCGACCGGGAGCTGATCCTCGGCCACAAATCCACGCGGGTGCAGGCCGCCTACACACCTCGCGACCTGGAACGCTTGAGGAAAGCCGTCAACGGGATCAGATGAGTGGTGTACTGTGAGGGACCCGGGTGCCCCCACGGATCGAATCCTTCTTCCACCCAAAGGGCACGAGGCTGTCTTACGTGGCCAGCGTGCTTTTTTCGGACATTGGAGATCCCGGAATGGATGCCCTCTATCGCCACGTCATCACCCCCCTCGAGTACTACCGCGACAGATGCCCTTCCGAATGGCTTGCCAGGATTGTAGCGCAGGAGAAGCTCCTATTTGGTGGCAAAAAAGAGGAATGCAATGTCATCACGGAGGTCGCGAAAGTGCTGGCAACGAAGAACGAAGGTCAGGGCCTGACAGCGATCAGTGCAATCCAGGTGAAGTTCGACATCAACACGCACCAGGGTAAGAAGGAGTCGCGTTTCGCCCTCCCTGAACTGCCAGAGTTCGTAGAGGCCGCGCAGGGCGAGACTCTCCAGATAGGTGCGCAGGTGGAGGGCATGCTTGATGGATAGTGCGGACCTTCTGGACGTGACTCGGGGAAGCGCGCAGTCGAGCTCGAGCCCTGAGTTCGAGAGCCAGTCGCATGACGACGGCGATGTCCAG
>CAYOCZ010000003.1:0-28335 GCA_964402475.1 uncultured bacterium
GGAAGGGATTGACCAGGGATGAGAGGTGGGTCCCGGGGAGCGGCCTCTGGTGGTTGGCTCGCAGCGGACAGGGGGTGAGGTGAGCTGGGGGCGGTGGGCAGTGTCTGGCTGACACGTGAACATTTGAGGCGGGCGATGGGAAAGAAGCACAGGAAGCGGACGAAGCCGAAGGACGATGGGCGCATCGTGGTGAGGGGGTTCCACGGACTTAGGAAGGTGCGTTCGTTTGGGAAGAGGCGCAGACTCAGGCAGTAGCATGGAGGTGGTACGAAGTATGAACGGGATCGCGACAGAGAAGCACTTTCAGGATTGTCCGGGGGGATATTGGGATGGGCGCTGGGAAGCGTACCTGCGGCAGGTGTGTCTCTTCCTTCGCCTGCTGGACGGGATGCACTTTCGCCATGGGCACGTGCTTGAGGTGGGTCCCGGGGAGCGGCCTCTGGTGGTTGGCTCGCAGCGGATGGATAAGCGGGAGCTGCAAATCGCGAATCTTGTGGTGTGTGATATCGAGAATCCCTGGCCGTGGCAAGATGGAGCGTTCGACCTGGTAATCATGCTTCAGGTGATTGAGCATGTGGCTCATGATACTGAGTGCCTGGTGATGGATGAGTGCAAGCGGGTCGGGTCGCATCTGCTGTTGTCGATTCCGTACCAATGGACGGGGGGGCCGCTGGATCACCGGGGGCTGGATGACAGTTATGTGGCGGCGGTGTCGCGTGGCGTGCGCTGGGATCTGGCGTTCGAGATGGGTGGGCTGAATGGCGTGCCGCGACGGAAGGCGTACTTCTGGGAGTGGTGACGTAGTGATCGAGGATGCGGATGACTGAGTACGTGTATGGCTGGGGCAACAACGTGAAGCGGGCTACGCTGAAGGGTCGGCGGTGCCGCGTGGTGGTGCGCGGGGCGATGAACAGCGCGCTGGTCGAGTTTGGGGACACGGGCCAGCGTGAGGTGGTCAGCCGCAATGCGTTGCGGCGGGCGGATCGGGATGCAGGAAGGATGGTGGGCCGATGAGCAGAGCGACTAGACTGGTACGGGTGTCTGATGTGCCTCCGGGGACTATGGGCGATATGGCGGCCATACCGTTGCCGGGATTGAGGGCTCGGGCGCGGAACCGGAGATTGGTGGTGTGGCCAACCGCGGATGGTGGGGTGATGATCCGTACCCGCAGGCTGATGCCAACGGTTCCGGGGACGCCCCGGCAGATTTTGCGGCATGGCATGCGGCTGAGCCAGGGAGGGGCCTGGGCGCTGCTGGATATTCTGAGCCGGGTCCTGGAGCGGCAGCTCGATGACGAGGTGTCGGCGGACGCAGAGTCGTTGGATGCGGGGGACGGCGATGGATGTGGGGTCTGAACCGGGCAGTCATGCGTTGCGCAACTGGCGCCACGAGCGCTTTGCGCAGGCGTACGCCGGCGAGTGCTACGGAAATGCAACGAGGGCGTACGTCGCCGCTGGCTTCTGCCCGAAACGCATTGAGAGTGCGCAGACAGCAGGTCCCCGCCTGTTGCGGGATGTTGCCGAGATTCGGGAGCGGGTGGCCTACCTGCGGAAGGCCGCAACGCAGCTCATCGAGTATGATCGGTTGGAGGCGACACGGCGGCTGTTGGGGATGGCGGAGGATGATACGTGTCCTCGGGCGGTGCAGCTGAAGGCGCTCCAGACGCTCAACAAGCTGATGGGATACGAGACCCCAGAAGAGGTGCACCACGAGCACCGGGGGGAACTGTCGGTGAAGGCCTCGGACGGCCTGGAGGGGGATGTGCTTGAGGCGATGCGCGAGGAGGCGCGGTTGATCCAGGAGGCGTTTGACGCGGGGGAGGCGGAGTCCGCAGGGGAGGATGAGCCGAGCGGAGATGAATGAGCCCTGTCGCGGATATGTCCCTGCCGGTTGCGCTGGCGTTCTACCAGCAGGTAGCGCAGCGTAACCAGCGTGAGGAGATGCGGGCGCTTGCCCGCAATGACCTGTTCTTCCTGCTGGTGTTCCTGTGCCGGCGTCGCGATCTCATTCACCCATGGATCTATGAGCGGGTCCGGGAGGTCGAGGCGGCTTCGGATGGGCACCTCGACCTCTGGGCGCGTGAGCACGGCAAATCCTCTATCATCACCTTCGGGGCGACGCTCCAGGAGATTCTGTGTGATCCCGAGGTCACGGTCGGGATCTTCTCCCACACGCGCCCCATCGCAAAGGCCTTCCTGAAGCAACTCAAGGTGGAGCTCGAAAGCAACGAGCTGCTGAAGGCGCTCTTCCCTGATATCCTATGGCAGGAACCCAAGAAGCAGGCGCCAACCTGGTCGCTTGACCTGGGGATCGTGGTCAAGCGCAAGGGCAATCCCAAGGAGATGACAGTCGAGGCGTGGGGATTGGTCGACGGGCAGCCGACCAGCAAGCACTACTCGCTTCAGGTCTATGATGATGTGGTGACCCTGGAGAGTGTCACCAGCCCGGAGATGATTGCCAAGACCACGGAGGCGTGGGAGATCTCGCTCAATCTCTCGAGCCGGCCGGCGCGTCGCCGCTACGTGGGTACGAGGTACCACGCCAACGATACCTATCGGACCATGATCGAGCGTGAAGCGGCGATCCCGAGGTTGTACGCGGCGACGCATGACGGGACCCTGGAGGGCCGGCCGGTGTGGCTGAGCCGCCAGGAGCTGGACGACAAGCGCAGGTCCATGGGGCCGTATGTGTTCGCCTGTCAGATGCTCATGAACCCGCTTGCCGACAAGGCACAGGGGTTTGCACACGACTGGCTCGAGTTCTATGACGGGTCGTTGAAGACGGGGCAGATGAACATCTACATCCTGGTGGACCCGGCCGGGGAGAAGAAGAAGAGCAGCGACTACACGGTCATGGCGGTAATCGGGCTCGCTCCCGATCAGAATTACTATCTGCTGGATCTGGTGCGCGATCGGCTCAGCCTGACGGAGCGTGGCAAGACGCTGTTTGACCTGGTGATTAAGTGGCCCGGATGCATTCGCGTAGGGTACGAGAAATATGGTCTGCAGGCGGACATCGAGTTTATCCGCTTCCTCCAGAACCAGCGCAACCATAGGTTTCCCATCGTCGAGCTTGGGGGGCCGATGCCGAAGCCGGACCGGATACGGCGCCTGGTACCGGTGTTCGAGCAGCGGCGGTTCTGGCTCCCGCGGCGGCTGATCTATGTGGATTGGGAAGGCAAGGTGCACGACCTGGTAGCGGATTTCATCGCCGATGAGTACGACGCCTTTCCGGTCTCGACGCATGACGATATTCTCGACGCCACGTCGAGGATTCTGGACGTGGATCTGCGCGCAGCCATGCCCGCGATGGACAGGGATGCCCTGGAGCGGGGTAGCCAGGTCCCGGCGCCGATGACGCAGAGTACCTATAAGGTGCTCTGAGGGGGGTGTCGGGGGACGGAAGAAACCCCGACTTTCTGTACAGTGCGCTACGCACGATCCCACGAGTTTTACGCACGGAGCACGTGGGGCCACACGTTCACTTTTCCCCCTATGACAAAGGGCAGTGTCGACACTGCCGGATGCGGTCATAGGAGCGCGAAGAGTCATGTGTTTCGGCGGATCTCCATCTCCCCGACCCCCGCCTCCCCCTCCTGAACCCCTCAAAGACGTGGCCGTTGATCAGCGGCGCGCTCGCGACCAGTCCAAGGCCGCGGCGGTGCTCGCCTCCGGCATGCAGGGCACGAACAGGACCGGGGGGCGCGGGGTCAGTTCCGTTCCGCTGGTCAACCGGCTGGGATAGGCCTCATGTCCAGAGAAAACGCGGCAATCTGCACGGCGGTCCAGAAGCGGTTTGGGCGGTTGAAGGCCGACCGCACGAGCTGGCAGTCGACGTGGACGGAGCTGAAGACGCAGCTATTGCCGGCGCACGGGCGGGGGATCGGCGGGGCCGGAAACATCGGCGAGCACAACGACGGGGCGCGCCATGATCTGGACCTTTACGACATGCAGCCGGTACGTGCCATCGGGGTGGCCGGCGCCGGGATGCAATCCGGGCTGACCTCGCCGGCGCGGCCGTGGTTCTCGCTCGGGGTACAAGATCCTGGGCTGGCTGATGAGCACCATGTGAAGCTTTGGCTCGCGGATGTGGAACGGCGAATGCGCTCGGTCTACAGCCAGAGCAACGTGTACCGCTCGCTGCACCACTGCTACCTCGAGCTATTGACCTTCGGCACCGCGGCCATGGGGATCTTTGAGGTGTTCGGCAGCGTGCTGCGGGCGCGGGCCTACACGTGCGGGGAGTACTGGCTGGCGCAGGA
Source organism: uncultured bacterium (assembly GCA_964402475.1). Taxonomy (GTDB): domain Bacteria; phylum Hydrothermota; class Tepidihabitantia; order Tepidihabitantales; family Tepidihabitantaceae; genus UBA2258. The sequence goes on from CAYOCZ010000003.1 coordinate 4,262, forward strand.
TGCGCAGGGCCGGGTCGACACGATGTACCGGCAGTACTGGATGAGCGTGGGGCAGCTGCGGGATGAGTTCGGCGAGGACCACTTGTCTCCTGGGGTGCGCTCGTGCCTGGCTGGCGGGAATGTCGACACGGTGTTTGCGGTGATCCATGCCATCGAGCCGAACGATGACAGGATAGAGGCTGGGGTGGAGCGGTTTGCCTGGCGATCGATCTACATGGAGGCCGGCGCCAGCGAGGAGGTGTTGAAGATCGAGGGGTACTACGAGTTCCCGGTCATGGCGCCACGGTGGCACGTGGTGGCCGAGGATACCTACGGGCACGGGGCCGGACACGATGTCCTTGGCGACTGCAAGATGCTCCAGAAGATGACCGAACAGGAGCTGGTGGCGCTCGACAAAGCGATTGAGCCCCCCATGGCGGCCCCCGGGTCGATGAAAACGGTTCTCATCAACACGGTTCCGGGAGGCATCACCTACACCGATGATCCGAAAGACATGTTGCGGCCTCTGTACCAGGTAACCCCGCCCATCGGCGAGATTGAGGCGAAGATCCGCGATGTACGGCTGTCTATCAGGCAGGGGCTCTACAACGATCTGTTTCTGATGCTCATCGAGGCGGAGATGGGCAAGATGACGGCGACCGAGGTCGCCGCGCGCCACGAGGAAAAGTTGGTCATGCTCGGACCGGTGCTGGAACGGCTGCACAACGAGCTCCTTGACCCGTTGATCGACCGCACGTTCAACTTGATGGCCCGAGCTGGGTACATCCCCCCTCCCCCGCAGGCGCTTCAGGGCATGCCGCTGAACGTGAATTACATCTCCCCGCTCGCGCTGGCTCAGAAGGCGATTGCGCTGAATGGGGTCACCACGCTTACCGCATTCGTGGCGCAGGCGGCAACCATCGACCCGGCCGTGACGGACAAGCTGGACCTCGATGAGGCAACCGACGCCTATGCCGATGCGCTTGGGGTCCCTCCCAAGCTGATGCGGGACGATCGAGCCGTGAAGACGATGCGGGCGAACCGGGCCAAGCAGGCGCAAATGGCCGCGATGGTCCAGGGGGCGCAGGCGATGGCAGGCGCGGCGAAGGATGCCGCTGGGGCGGACCTCGCAGGCAATAATGCCCTGAGCCGGATCATGGGCACGGCCCAACAGACGGGGAGGATGCCGGGTGCCTGATCCTCGTACAACTCGGGAAGAGGCGAACCGCAAGGCGGAGCTCGCGGCGGCGCAACGTCGCGCCGATGTGCGCGAGGTGATGGGGTTGCCCTCCGGCCGGCGGCTGATCTGGGATTGGTTGAGCGATGCGGGCCTGTTTCGGGCCTGTTTCACAGGCAGCTCGCAGACCTTCTACAACGAGGGCCGGCGGGAATTCGGGTTGAGAATGTTCCAGCAGATCCTGGAGGCGTGCCCGGATCTGTATGCACAGGCAGTGCAGGAATTACGCGCACGCGAAAACGATCATGCGGAGACTGACGATGGCAGACAGCGCACAAGCTCACACTGACGCTGCGTCTGGCGAATCGTCCATCCTCGGCGCTGCGGACGGGGCCGGCGTGAAGCCGGAGACCGGTGCGGACTCGAAGGGCGGCGAGAGCAGCATCCTCGGCGGGGCCGGGGAAGACGCCAAGCCCGACGGGAAACCCGAGGATAAGGGCAACGAGGACCAAGGCGGAGACAAGGACAAGGCGAAGGCCGAAGGCGAAGAGAAGGACAAGGACGGCGAGGGTAAACCCAAGGACGGCGAGGACAAGCCCAAGGGCGCACCCGAAGCGTACGAACCCTTCACGATGCCCGAGGGCCTTGAGCTGGACTCCGCGGCGGTGGACCTGGTTGCCCCCGTGCTGAAGGAACTGGACCTGCCGCAGGAATCGGCGCAGAAGCTGGTGGACGCGTACGTGAAGTTGCAAGCGCAGCAGGCGCAGGCGGCCGAAGAGGCGCTGGCCGAGCAACGCAAGACCTGGGCGGGCGAGTTCCGCAAGACGAAGGGATGGCAGGAAGAGGCGGGCTACGCAAGGCGGGCGCTCGACACCTTTGGTGACGATGCCTCCAAGCAGATGTTTGCAGACTCCTGGTTGGGTGACCACCCTGCGGTGCTCTCGTTCCTGGCGCGGATCGGCAAGTCTGTCTCCGAGGACCGGGGACCTGGCGCGGGTAAGGGACCCACGGGCACGGTAGTGGACCGGGCGGCGTCCTTCTACCCATCGATGGCGCGGAAGGGCGGCTGATGCCGTCCGGCGACGGCGCCTGTGACTGTGACAAGACACACTGTGCAACCGTAAAGGAGATGCACACATGGCTACTCTGGGAACCTCCACCGTCACGATGCTGGATTTCAAACGGCGTCTTGACGAGAACGACAAGATCGCCGGACTCATCGAGCTGCTCGCCGAGAGCAACGAGATGATTCAGGACATGGTGTGGCTCGAAGGCAACCTGCCCACGGGCCACAAGACCACGATCCGGACCGGGCTTCCGACTCCCACGTGGCGGCTGCTGAACTACGGGGTTCAGCCCACCAAGGGGACCACGGCGCAGGTGACGGACGCCTGCGGCATGCTTGAGGCTTACGCCGAGGTCGACAAGGACCTCGCGGACCTCAACGGCAATGCGCCGGCGTGGCGCCTGTCCGAGGATGCGGCCCACATCGAGGGGATGAACCAGTCCTTCCTCGACACGCTGATCTACGGGGACACCACGGTGAACCCCGAGCGGTTCGTCGGGCTGAATCCGCGCTTTGCCACGCCGTCCGCCACGACCACGAACAGCGGGTACAACATGATTACCGGCGCGGGCTCGGACTCGGACAATACGAGCATCTGGCTCGTGGTCTGGGGTCCCAACACGGTCCATGGGATCTACCCCAAGGGCTCGCAGATGGGCCTCAAAATGGAGGACAAGGGCCAGGTCACTCTCACCGATGCGGCCGGCGGGCGTTACGAGGGCTACCGCACCCACTACCAGTGGAAGTGCGGGCTCTGCGTGCGCGACTGGCGGTACGTCGTGCGCATGTGCAATATCGACGTGTCGGCGCTGGTGGCTGAGTCCAGCGACGCGGACTTGGTGAAGGGCATGGTCAAGATGCTTGAGCGCTTGCCCTCCGAGACCGTGGGCACCCCGGCGTTCTACGTGAACCGGACTGTGCAGACGATGCTGCGCATCCAGGCCCTGCAGAAGAGCGGCTACACCACCACGTTCGATGACGTGGCCGGGAAGCCGGTGTTGCGCTTCCAGGGCATTCCGGTACGGCGCTGCGATGCGATCATCACGGCCGAGGCCACGGTCGCCGGGACGTTTGGCACTCCGTGAGCATGACCTGGGGGCTCCGGGGCTTTGAATCCCGGGGCCCTGCCGGCTCATCATCATCGAGGACGATGCGAGAACCAAGAGACGCAATCCCGAATCAAGGAGATAAGGGAACCATGTACATCGACAAGTGCCTCCAACTCAGCTCCGAGCAAGCTGAGACCACGGTGGCTGCGCACGCCTCCACCAATGTCATCGACATGGTGGTGGCCGGGCGCAGCTTCCCCGAGCTGTACATCGTGATCGATGTGCACACCGCATGCACCTCCGCCGGCTCCGCGACGGTGGCTTTCACCGTCCAGCACGACTCCGCCGAAGCCTTCGACACTGCTCAGACGCTGGCCTCCGTTGGCGCCACCGCCATTGCCACGCTGGTGGCCGGATACAACGTGCTCACGGTGCGCATCCCCAAGGGCTGCCTGCGCTATGTGCGGGTGCTCTACACCATCGGCACCGCGGCGTTGACCGCCGGGAAGTTCAACGCGTACCTCGTGGAGACCCCGCAGCTGCACAACGTCAACGCGCCGTACTGATCCAGGCACGTTGAGCAATAGCTCAACCCCCCAGAAGCGGGGCCGGTGCGCCGTTTGCCTTTGAGTGGGGCGGCGTGCCGGCCCATCTGGAGCCGAGCGAGGAGAAAGACGATGCCAGAGTTTGTGTGCGAGCGCAAATGTCAGTTTCAGGGGCGGATCTGGGAGCCTGGTCAAAAGCTGGTCACGAGTCCGGGAGACCCGCAACCGCCACGTCATTTCGTGACGGTCAAGCAGAAGGAGCGCGGGTTTGTGGTCCGGGCCAAGGAGGCGATGGGCAAGGCCCTGAAAGGCTAGACCATGGCGGCGACCATCCTCGAAATCTGCAATCAGGCGCTGTTGTACCTGGGGGCTCAGCCCATTACTGAGCTCAACGACACGGGGACGCCTAACCGGTACTGCAATGCGCTGTACGCACAGTGCCGGAAGGAGCTGCTTCAGCGTCATCCCTGGGGGTTCGCGATTCAGGAGGCGGAGCTGGTTGAACAGAGCGACGATGCAGAAGATACGACGTGGGGGTATGGCTTTGATCTACCTGAGGACTACCTGCGGGCGCTGCTGATCAACGGCGACAGGACGGCAGAATTCCAGGTGCGTGGCGGGTACCTCTGGTGTGACAGTGACGAGGTGACGCTGCGCTACATCTTCGATGAGGACACCGTGACGGTGTTTCCGCCTCTGTTCGTGGCGGCGTACGCATACCTGATTGCCTCCAGGATCGCGCTGCCGATTACCGGGGACGCGAAGATTGTGCAGACTGTGACCATGCTGGCGGTGCAGGCCTTCCACGAGGCTGCCACCGCTGACGCCAACAGCGAGCAACAGCCGCAGACCGCCTCCACACGCCATATAGCCGATTCCCGACAGTAGGAGGACAGCACTCAGGTGCCCGCATTTCCCAACAGGCCATCGTTCGCGGCCGGGGAGCTGGACCCCGCGTTTCACGGTCGGGTTGACTTCGCGAAGTACCACTCCGGCTGCAAGACGCTAAGCAACTTCATCGTGCATCCCCAGGGGGGAGTGAGCCGGCGGCAGGGAACAGCCTACATCGGGGAGGCAATGGGCGACGGGCGCCTGATCCCGTTCCAGTTCTCCACCGAACAGACCTACATGCTGGTGTTTACCGATGCCGAGATGCAGGTGCTGAAGGACGGTGGGTTCATCGCGAATTGTGTCGACCTGGTGGACGCGGATCGGTGGCTGTGGGAAGAGTCTACCGGGAAGGCGGGATACTACTACATGACCGAGCCCGAGGGCGGCGCCCCTCCGGGGATCACCACCACGCCGTACACGGTTTATGACGCTGCGGGGAACAACATCAATAAAGACTGGGGGGACTATGACACCCTCGGTTTCTTCACCTTGTACATCGAGGCTGCCACCGATCCGGGTGACGAAGTGTTCGGCTACTACTACGGCTACTGGGCGGACGCGCCCCACAACAACAATCTGACGATCTCGAGCCCCTTCGCGCTTGCGGACCTCGCACAGTTGCGGTGTACGCAGTCGGCCGACACGATGTTCTTCGCGCATCCCTCCTACCCTCCCTACAAGCTGGAACGGTACAGTCACTACACCTGGCGGTTTACCCCGGTTGACTTTACCCCATCGATGCTGGCCCCGGATGGGCTCACGGCCACGTACAGCGAGACTCCGGGTGCGACCACGCGCACGATGATCTATGCGGTATCGGCCATCGACGGAGACGGCAACGAGAGCCTGATGTCCGAGCAGATTTCCGCGACGGTGGATAGCCCGTGGGCGAGCGGGGCCATGGTCGACCTGGCGTGGAACGAGGCCCCTGGGGCGGTGCAGTACAGCGTGTGGAAGAACAGCCGGGGGGCTTGGGGACTGATCGGCACCACCTCGGTGGAGGGCTCCACGGGTCTGGCAAAGGGCACGGAGATCAGCGGCGGGGATTATGCCGCGCACGCGAAGGAGAAGGCGTTTGACGGGGACGCGGATACAGATTGGCGGTCCACGCAGACTGACAGCAGCGTGAGTGGGGCGGCCTACATCGGTTTGGACATGGGCGCCGGCGGTGACATCGAGCTGAAGACGTTCCGGATTCTCCAACGGGATGACTTTGGAATCTCCTCGGTGAAGCTGCAATACTCCGCCAATGGCGTGGACTGGTCGGACCTGGAGACCTTCACCCTTACCGAGGATCTTGGAACGTGGGAAAGCTGCCAGGTCAGCGTCGATCTGGTGTCGGCGCGCTACTGGCGGCTGCTGGCTAATGCCAACAACAGCAACGGCAAGCGCTGGTCTGTGTGGGAACTGGAGCTGTACTACCGCAACTATGGTAAGGCTTTCGTCGATGACAACGTGAATCCGGATACCACGGTAGGCCCTATCGAGCTCTCGGACCCGTTCAACGGGGAGGATGCGTATCCGGGGTCGGTGGCCCTGTTTGAACAGCGGTTGTGGTACGCCTCCAGTAACGACCGGCCTTCCACGGTCTGGGCCTCGCGTACGGGGATCTTCCATAGCTTTGCGGTCTCCACGCCGCTGCGAGCGGATGACGGGATCGAGGCTACCCTGGCAAGTCGGCTGGCGGATCAGATCCGGCACATGATCCCGCTGCGGGAAATGATGGTGCTGACCGCGGGCAGCGAGTGGCGCCTGGGGCCCGGCGGCAATACGGACGCGGTTACGCCTACCTCGATCATGCTGACTCCGCAATCCTATGTGGGATGCGCGCACCTGGCTCCGCTGGTGATCGGCAACACGGTGCTGTATGTGGGGCGAAACGGGCGTCAGGTCCGGGACATGTATTTCGACATGGTAGCCGATGGCTACATGGGAAACAACCTGTCCATTCTCGCCGCGCATCTGTTCAGTGGGGCGGCCAGCAATGCGCTCCTTGACTGGTGTTATGCGCGGTACCCGGACAGCCTGGTGTGGTGCGCCAAGGCCGATGGTACGCTGGTGGCGCTCTCCTACCTGCGGGAACACGACGTCTGGGCCTGGCATCGGCATAGCCTGGCGGCCGGCGGAGAGACCGCGGAGGCCAGAGCCGTCGCGGCGCTGCCGGATGACGGGGACGGCGCCGATCCGGTGTACATGCTGGTCAAGCGGGTGCTCCCGGACGACAGCACGGTGTACTACGTCGAGGCGATGCTTGCGGAGTACTCCGACGATGTGTTCCTCGACTGCGCGATTCTCTACACGATGCCTGCGGCCGGCACATCGGCGACCGGGCTGGATTGGATGGAGGGGTTTGCGGTAACCGTCGCCCACAGCAACGGGACGGTGGACACCGGCAAGACCGTGACGAGCGGTACGGTCACCTGGACGGAAGAGGAAAAAAGCTGGGTGGTGATAGGGCTGCCGTACACCTCCACGCTGGAAACGCTGAATATCGAGTTCGACGCGGGCGGCACGGCCCAGGGGCGGCGCAAGAAGGTGCACAGTGCAACGGTCCGGGTGCTGAATTCGCAGTATCTGGAGGTGGGTCCGGAAACGGGCAACACCACGCCGCACCAAGAGGCGGCTACCGAGGAATGGGGAAACGGGGGCGGGTTCACGGGTGATATCTCGATCATCATTCCGCCGGGGTGGAATTCGCACGGACGGCTGGTGATTACCTCGGCCAAGCCTTGGCCGCTCACGGTCCTGGAAATCGTACCGAAGGTGAGCCTTGGCGAGTAGGAAGACAATCCGCATTGTGCCGGCGACCCGCGAACATTGCGCGGATATAGCCGCGCGCATGCGTGCAGAGGACCGGGCGGAGCTGTACGCGGGCTGTGGGCTGAATGCGTTCGACGGGTTGGTGGAGAGCTGGCGGGTCAGCGAGCAGTATCGGCGCACGGTGCTGGTCGCCCGGCGGCCGGAGGCCATGTTCGGGGTCTCGCTCGGCACGGTGCTTTCGGGACTTGGGATCGTGTGGCTGCTGGGAACTGAGGATTTTCCGAAGCTGTGCCGCCGGGAGCTGCTCACGGTTCCCCCGCGCATCCTGCTGGAGATGTCAAGGATCTGCCCGCATCTGGGCAACGTAGTGGATGCCAGACAACGGCGTTCCATCGCCTGGCTCAAGCGTATCGGGGCGCAGGTGACGGAGCACACTGTCGCGGTGGGGCCGTTCTGGATGCCGTTCCACCAGTTCACGATCACGAATGGAGATAGACCATGTGCGACCCCGTGACGTTAGGCGTTATCGGTGGGCTGGCAATTGTCGGGGGGGCAGGTGCCACTATCATGGGAGCCCGGGCGGCAAGCCAGCAGGCAGACTATCAGGCTGATGTCCAGCGGAACAACGCGCTTGCGGCCGAATTCATGCAGGCGGATGCTGCTCGGCGCGGTGAGATCGAGGCCGACCAGATCAACCGCCGCATTGCCGCGGTGACCGGGATGGGGCGCACGGCCTATGCGGCAGGCAATGTGATGCTGAGAAGCGGTTCGCCGGCGTCCTGGGAAGAGGATGTGGCTGTGCTCGGGGCCGAGGACCGGGCAATGAGCCAGTACAACACGCAGATGGAGCAATGGGGATTCGGTAGGCAGGCCGATGACTTCCGCACACGCAGTCGGCTGGCGTCCTGGCAATCCGGGCAATCCATGTTTGCCGGCTACCTGGGAGCGGCTAACAGCATTCTTGGGGGGACAAGCCAACTGGGGATGAGCCTTAGCGCTGGGGGATCCGAATAGGCAGGGAAGTATCATGCCAACGGTACCGACATATCAGCGGCGGATAGGGCCACGGCCCGCGCCGTTCGTGCCGCAGACATCCGCTCTGCCTCCAGACCCCGTGCCCGGAGCTGCTGCGAATCTGGCCGGGACGGCGCTGGATGCCACGATCGCGCTGATCAACCGCCGCAAACAGCAGCAGAAGGACCAGGACGTGGCGGCGGCGCAGACCTCGTTCGCGAGGGCGCAAGAGCGTCTTACTGCCTGGCAGAATGGCCCGATGCGCGAAATGCGGGGGCTGGATAGTCAGGGCGCTCCGGCGGCGGCAGAGGAGCTGCTCGCGGAGGTGTATGAGGAGACCAAGGCCGGGTTGAGCCCGGAGCAACTCAAGCGCCTGGATGGGTTTTGGGGCCAGTTGCGGGTGGGCGTGGTCGGGAATGTCACGCGCCACGTGACGGCCGAAACGCAGCGGGCCAGGGAGGCGGGGCAAGATGCGGTGATCGCAGCCGGGATCGAGAGCGCGGCAAGCACCACGGGATTCGCGGACGTGGACGGCGAGATTCGGGCGATGGAGGGGGTCTATGCGGCCATCGCGGACAAGTACCGTCCGTACGGGCAGGATGTCGTCGACGCGGAGGTCAAGGACGCGGTGGGCCGCATGACGGCGCGAAAGCTGAGCCTGGCCCTGGACGGGATCAGTAGCGCTAAGGACGCGGCAGAGGTCGAACAGCGCAAGAGTGATCTTGCCACGGTGCTGGACAACCACGCGGAGACGCTCGGGGCTGATGTGGTATCTCAGTATCGGGAACGGGGGGAGAAGTTTGGCGCGGCCAAGCTTGGGCACTTGACTTCCCTGCGCCGCTCTGCGCGGTCCGACGCGGTGTCGGGGCTCAAGATTGATGCGTTACGCGCCATGGTGGCGGACGATGGGTCGATCCTCTCGGTGATGACTACGGGCCAGGAGTTGCAGGGGGAGTTCCAGGGCAAGGACCCAGACATCGCCTTGGATGTGCAGCGCGTGCTTACCCAGCTCGATGGGGTGTTGACCAGTCGGTGGGAAGAGCAGGAAGTAGCCGCCAAACGGGCGGACCTCGCAGAAGCCAAAATGGCCGAGCAAGCCCGCAAGGAATGGGAAGACGAAGCCAAAGCATCCCTGGGGGTGCTTGAAGCCAGGGTGCGCGGCGGCAGAACCCCGCCAGACGTGGCGGTCAATGACCTCATGAGCGCCATGGGGAGGGGCGATTGGCCGGATACGAGGGATGTGTGCCTGGCGATCGAGAAGACCCTGACGGCTATCACCACGTATGGGAGTACCGAGCAGAAAGACCAGGCGGCGGCGTGGGGGGTTATCGCGGACATGGAGGCGGCGAACGCCTTCGGGTCCAGGATCATCGTGAAGAGCAAGTTAGGGGGGATAAACGACAGGACCGAGGCGGAGCTGCTTGAAGCGAGGGAGAAAGCACGCGGGGCGATGAAAGGGATTTGGGGATTCCGCAAGCCCGATGAGGATGCCCGCGCGAGGGCGCTCGCCGAGATCAATGAGGACGTGGCACGCAGTCAGACCTTGCGCATGAGGGTATACGAGGCAGCCAGGCTCTATCTCAAGGACCAGAAGGAGAAGGGCAAGCCCATTAGCGTGCCCGACTTCGTGGAGCACATCAACAGGTTTCTCGCGTTGCCCAGACAGCAGCAGGCCTATCGCGAATCCATCCAGGGCGGGCTGGACAACAGGGACCGTTAAGGCAATTCAGTGGACCCCGAACGCATAGACTATGAACTGAATCGCTTCCTGAATGGGGTGTATCGGGACTCCGAGCAGGAAGCGCTTCGCCTGGCCGACAATGGGGATGCATGGAAGCAACAGCACGCGGTCCGCCTCTTCCTGACCAGCCGCTACGGTCGGGAAATCTCCGAGGATGAGTACGAACCCTTCCGCAATGCGTTCTTCGGGGAGGACTCTACCGACGCGGACGCCTATGACCACGTGTTCAGCTTCTATTCGGATGCGCGGCCGGGGGCGCTGAGGGAGGCGGACAAGATCCCGGATGCTGCGCCACGCACGGCGCGGAGCACGACGTTCAATGGGAAGGGCAGTGTGGCGGCTCGGGCGCTTACTGGCGGGCTGGGGTGGCCCATCCTGGACCTGGTGGGCGCCACCGATGCGATTGACAGGGGGCTGGCGCGGCAGATTGGCAAGGTGGGGCCTGAGGACATTCAGGGCATGCGGGAATTCTCCGCCAAGCTCGGGGCCCCCGTTGCGCAGATATCTCTTGAGGCTCCGCGGTGGAGCGACACGCGGCCGGCTGAGCTGGCAAAGCGCATGATGGCCTTTGTGAACCAGTCGGTCTACAGCATGCCTATCCGCCTCCTCGATCACGCCAAGATGATGCGTAGCTCCGAAGCGCTGGCGAACGTGTTCGTTGAGGATCTCAAGCAATTCAACATCGGTCCGGAAACACAGGCGTCCCTGGAGGAGAGTTCCGGGAGCTTCGTGCGGAACCTCTCCAATCCGGACTGGTGGGCCGTGAACGGTGGCCAGGCGTTGGGCAACGCGGCGGTGTTCGGGCTTGGCGCAACGCTCGGATTCGCGGCCACGGGGGGACTGGCGCAGCGTGAGGGACTTCGCCATATGGTCGTGGGGGCCCTCCAGGGAGCTGGGGAGAGCGAGTTCGAGGCCGGTGTCTTCACCATGGACGTGGTGCGCCACAAGAAAGAGATTGCGCAACGCCTGTCCTGGTTCGAGAAATCGCTCGCGAACCGTACCGAAGAGCAGCGCCTGGCAGCCTACGGGTCCGGCGCCTACACGGCGCTCAACGCCTACCGTGATGAGATGCGGCGGCTGAATGACCCGTTCTTGGCCGGGCAGTACGCATCGGGTGTGTTCTATCGGAACTTGGCCCTGAACAGTGTGCTTGGGGCCATGTCCATGGGGACCGGTGGTGCGGCGGCAAAACGCTTTCTGGCCGGGAAGTTTGGCGCGGTAGCGACAGCGCTGGGGCTCAGTGCGGTCTCCGCAACCGGGGAAATAGAACAGGAGCTATTCCAGAATGAATTCAGCGGTCAGGCAATGGCTGCCTACGTGGCGGACACGGCCGTGGCGTGCAACTGGATTCCCGGGAAAACCCTGATGGCTCTGGTTGGCGACGATAAGGAAGCCCGAGACACGGTGATGGCGACCATGCTCACGTGCACCAAGAGCACGGTGGTAAGCACCGCGCACCAGTGGGCGGAGTGCCGGACGTTGGCCGACCAGGAAACGTTTGTGCGCGAGAAGCGCAGAGCGCTCGGAGCACTGGCCGCTCAAGGCGACCGCCACGCCGCGGCAATGCTGAGCGCGCTTGGTCCAGAGCGCACGGGTATGCAGGCGCTCCGTGAATTCGATGGGAAGGTGAGAGGGCTTGTCAGCAAGGTGATCAGTCGCACGCATCGGGCCATGGAGTCCGCCACGCCTGAGGAAGCCGCCAGAATGGACCCGGATGCGTTCGTTGCTGAGGAGGTGTTTGCCGAAGCCGATGAGGCGATGGGCCAGGCCCAGGAAGACCTGGAGGCGCTCCGGGATGCTGAGGGCAGGCCCGAGGATGCGGAGTCCGCGGAGGTGCAGGACACGCAACAATCCTCCCCAGATGTTGCGGAAACCGCAACGGACGAAGAGACGCCGCCGGCGGAGTCCGCAACTCCGGTACGTCCTCCCACACCGGAAGCGGCGCCGGCGGCGGAGTCTGCAGGGGTTGATCCGCGGATCGCGTCGGCGCAACGGCTGGCTGAGGTGCTGGCAGAGAAAAACCCCGATGCGGCAGCGGTCCGCGTGATCTTGGACGCGGAGGTCCCGGCATTGGTCCGGGAGCGGAATCAATCAGGGAGGGTGATCCAGGGGTACAGGGATGGCGCTACGGGCGAACTGGTAGTGGTCGCCGACAATGTTCCGGATGGGGACCTCCCCGGGTACATCCTCTACGTCTGGGCCCACGAGCACGGCCACGAGGGGTTGGACATCATCTTTGCCGGGGACTCGGTGAAGCGCGATGCGTTCCTGTTGGCCATTCAACGGTCTCTGGACCCGCAGGAGCTGGCGACGTTCTACAGCAAGACCGGGATGAGTCCGCAAGAAATCGCCGCAATGCCGGAGAAGGCCGACGCGATTGCGGTGGGGGAGTATCTGGCGGACTTGGCTGGGAAGGTGGGGCGGGATGGTGCGAAAGCTCTCAACCCCAAGCAAGCTGGGATCTGGGAGCGGGTGCTCGATGAGGTCCGGGCGTGGGTCCGGTCGTTGGCGCGTCGGCTTGGGTATGCCCCGCGGCTGACGGCGGCTGACATCGAGGGGGTTGCGGTGGCAATGTCAGGGGCGGCCGGGGTGCGCACCACGGATGTGGGCCGGGCGGCCATGGAGAGCACGGTCCCCGAGGGTGCTCCGGCGGCGGCCGCGGACGAAGCGAAAGGGACGGAGGCTCCGGACCCGGACTGGATTGCGAAGGCGCAGGCCGAACGCAAGGCGATGAGGGAGGCGCAGGAACAACACCCGCGCATGGTCGATGAAAAGGATGTGCGCAAGGAGTTGGCGCGTGACGAGATAGTGAAGCTGTACCTCGGACCCGAGGAGCGGCGGGAACTGAAGAATGCCGGCGTAACCTGGGTGCCATACTGGTTCACGACGGACCGCACGCGCGGTATGAGCTTCGACCAAGCGGCGCAATACCTCCATGACAATTACCCGGAGTTCCACATATCCGAGACCGCCGGTCCGGCGGAAGTGGCGCTGTTCTTCCAGGGGAAGGTAACGCAGCGGGTACAGGCGGAGGCGCCCATGCCGCTCACGGCCTTGGAGCTCAACCCGGGCGACTCAATAGAGCATGCCGACGGGCGCGTGGAGATTGTGATTGGCAAGCCAGCGGAGGGCGGAGCAACCACGGTCGATAGCGAATGGGTACGCGACTATGGCATGGACGATACCATTACCGGACAGGTAGGCCGGGCGTCGCCCGAGGAATTGCAGGCGGCACAGGAGAGGGCGGCGGAACTGCCCATCGAGGAGCCCGCTGAAGAGCGCTGGGCGTCGGATGATACCTCGTTCAGTCTGGGCGGGTATGACCAGGCTGAGAGCGCGGCGTGGAAAGAGCAGCTCGGGAATGTCGCCAAGGGCGGGCCGAAGAGTCGCGAGGTGCTGCGCTTCGGCAAGACTCCGGCGCTGTTGCTGATGTCCGGTGCCGATCCCTTGCCTATGGTCATGCGCCCTGGACTAGTGCGCAAGGCAACTTCCGGCAAGGTGCACAATGTACCGATGGCAGTCATCGAGGATCTGCACCGGTACATGGCGGATCCGATGCTGATCACCGATTCTCTCAGCACGGAGAACGCGTTGATGGTGGTATTCGACGTGACTGTGGGCACGGCCCCGGTGATGGCCGCGGTACACCTCAACAGCAAGGAGGATCAACACGAGGTCAATCGGATAGCCAGTGTCTACGAACGTCGGTCGGTCGATGCTTTGATCGACGCGGTAAGGGATGGACACGCGCACTACGTCAACCTGGAAAAGTTTCGCGCCTGGGTCCGATCAGCCGGGCTACAATTGCCCGGGGAAGGACTCAGGCGCGACAAGAGAAAGATACTGCACGAAACGGACTTCGGCAAGCCGGTCAGCTTCAGCGTGGGGGGTCCGGAGCAACTGAGCCTGTTCGCGGATGCGGTCAGCGAGAAGGCGGTACGGCAGAAGGCTCGGAGCATTCTCGATGCGAAGGAATCCTACAAGAGTCCCAAGGGCCGGGCTGAGGTGGCCTGGAACCACGTGCGCAATACCGCGGCCAAGGTGCTGAAGGATCTCGACGGGGGAGGCAAGGACTATGGCGGCGGGATGATGGCGATCCAGGCCGCGGAGACCGTTGCGGCCAAGGAGATCGTGCGCCAGCGTCTGGAGGATGCCCCGAAGCAGGGCGCGGAACAACTGGATCTCTTCCGCAGCGATCCGCACGAACGGGGGATGCTCTTCAGCCTCGGCGAGGAGGCGCTTGAGCCCTTGTTCCGCGATGCGGTGGAGGCGCTCCAGGGACTGGAAGAGACCCCGGCGCCGGAACGGACAACACGCAGGTTCAAGACCCGTGAGGAAAGCCAGAGGGAAGCTCAGCGCAAGAAACCGATACGCGATCTGGCTGCGAAGATGCTGCGCGGTGCGTCCGTGCGCGACGCGCTGGTAGCGAATGCACAGCGGTTCTATGAGCTGATTGACCGGGGACCGCGGGATACGCTGGTGTACGAGCATGAGGGCCAGCCGCATGCCTACCCGAGGCGGCAGACCCTGGCGGAGTACGGGCGCGAGATCGAGCACGAAACCGGGATGGTCGGGGAGGCGGATGTCCTCCGGGCCCTGGAAGCGATCGACCACTATGACGCCGGCGGAACGCTGGGAAGCATGGAGGCGTTTGCGGCGGGAGAGGATATCAGGAAGGGCACGGCGCTACTGCCGCGGCAAGGTGCAAAGTCCGCGGGGGATGAGGGGCGCGCGATCGAGTTCAGCCTGGGGGATGCGCCGAAGCTGGGTAGCCGGGAGATGAGTTTGGCGCTGGCGACAGCTGCACGCTACACGCGGGGCCAGAAGGTCAGTGAACGGGTGGTGGCCGGGAGATTGGCGGAGTTGGGGTTGCGGCGGGATCAGGCTGGGGCGGTGATGGCCGAGGCTCGCCGAATGGCCGCGAAGCTGGAAAGCGAGCGGATGGCGCCGGCGCGGGATGAGGAGCTGTTGCGGGCGCTGGCTACCCCGGTGCTGCGGGAACGGTTCACCGCGGATGTGGCGACGGCGGCAAAGACGGGCATGGAGCAAGAGGCGCGCTTCAATCGGGTGTTCCGCTCGATCGAGATCTGGAATACCCGGCGCGCTGAACAGATGGCTGCCAAGCGTCGGGGGCTGACGGATGCGGAGCTCGCACGCGGTGGGATGGAGAATCTGCCCTCCCGCCTGAAGGCGGCGATTGACGAGTATGAGCCGCCGGCCAAGGCGGTGGATGACGAGGAGCCTCCCGTCGAGGTGCCCGCGGATTTCGTGGAGACCGAGGAGGAAAGCCGGGGTAAGGAAGGCCCGCCAGGGGTCGGGGATGCCTTCGACGCAGCCAGGCGTGACGCGGAGGACCTGGCGGCGGAGGCTAAGGCGCTGATGCCTCTGCCGGCGGAGTTGCCTACCGACCCGGTTGACATCGCCGACCTGAAACAGGTGATCGTTGGCCAGGCGGTGCGCAAGCTGACCGACGAAGGGTACGTGATTGACAAGAACGCAGACCGCGATCCGGTGCTGCGGCGTGAGGTGGGAGCAACCTGGGCGCGGCTGCTGCGAAAGGCGGCCTGGGAACACGTGCCGGCCGGGGGCCGGAAAGAGTGGCTTAGAGAAGCGTGCCGGGAATTGGAGCTTGCCCCTGGAACGATCCCCGCAATCAACAAGCGGGTGAGTCACCTTGCCTGGGCGCTGAATCGGTACGCGACGAAGGCCGACGCCGCGCGCTTCGCCAAAGAGATCGAGCGGCTGCGCAAGCTCAAGGTACTGAAGGGGAGGACCTCCACGCGCGAGGAGCTGATTCAGCGGGATTTCGAGCCCCGCATGAAGGCCTGGCTTCGGCTGGTGTTCGATATCTATGGGGTGTCGGAACAGTCTGCTGACGAGATGTCAGAGAGCCTTCAGAACCTCCAGGAACAGGTAGTTCTCGGTAACGTGAGTGAGGACCAGGCACGCACTACGCTCGCGCGCATGATCGAGAGCATCGGTAAGGAGCCGACCTGGGCCTCCCAGCCGGTGGCCCACATCATCGACGATGCCCTGCGGGCGTTGAACCTCTACGGGGCGGTGGTGCACCGAAGCCCGGCGGAGATAGCCGGGGCAATCGTAACGCTGCGCCAGGACTACAAGGAGGGGCTGTGGAAGATCACCGAGGCGCGCAACAAACGCGAGGAGGTGTGGGGCCCCCGGCGCGAGGCGATCCAGGAGGCGCTACGGGCGTTGCCGGAAGCGGACCGCGAGACGCTATCGGGCAAGATCGGGGAGTTTCTCCAAGGGAACTACGATTTCTACAACGGCATGATGGACATGATCCGCCATGCCAAGGGAGAGGTCTACGCAAAAGCGGCCGCCGCGATCAAGGAGATTTCCCTTGAGATCAACGAAGCGAACAGTAACAAGGCCCGCCTCGTTGAACCGGGTATCACGGAACTTCAGGCGGCGGTAGGCCGGATCTACAAGACCGAGGACGTTGAGCGCACGTTGCGGGAGTTGATGGAAACCAAGCGCGAGTACCGACGCTTCAGCCGGCGCGCCGAGCGCCACGGGGATCTGAGCCGCGCCAACCTGCTGATGATCCTGGCGGCCACCGACCAGGAGGACTACAAGGAGAACCTCGCGGGAAAGGGGCGCGATGACGAGTACCTGGCCGAGCTGCGTTCCGTGCTCTCCCCTGCTGACCTTGAGTTCCTGGATTGGTTGCGGGGGGCCTACAAAGAGAACCGCCAGGCGATGAGCGAGTTCAGCGAACGCACGCTCGGAGTGCCGGTGCTGGAAGAAGACGCGCTGTACCACCCGTTCGTTGCCGACCGCGAGCGAATGCCTTTGGCGGAGATGCACTTCATTCCCCGGCCCGTCCCCCCGGAGATGTCTAGCAGGCGCAAGCATTCGTGGGACATTGACGAACGGGCCGACGTGGTGAGCACCTTCTTCCGCTACAACGAGAACCGGGCGCAGTTCATGGCGAACCTGGAGGTCGCCCAGAATCTGCGCTACGTGTTCGGACACCCGGACATGGCCAGGGTGATGGCGGAATTCGCGGGGGCAGGCAATGCGGCGCGCGTGGCCCGGCATGTCGGGGAGATCATGGGCGGGAGGGTGATGAGAGTGCCCATGCAGGGAGAGGCCCTGATCAGCATGTTGCGCGGTACCGCGACCTTGGCGGTGATGAGCTGGAACATCGGCTCTGGCCTGAGGCAGCTTTCCGGAGCGCCTGCGTTCGGGTTCGCGGTGGGTGTGCCGGAGATGGCGCGGGCCATAGGCAGGGAGCTTGCGGACTCGGCGCGCTGGCTGGCGACCTGGAAGGCGATGCTTGCGGACCCCGCATTCCGCGAATGGGCCAACTACGGTTTCGGTGAACCGGTGCACAACGCTATGGCCAAGGTCTCCAGAAACCCGTTGATACGATTTGCGCGCTTCGGGATGTTCCCCACGCGCATCGGAATCATGGCCGCGGTGGCCACGGTGGCTCCCGGGATCTACATGGGCATACACGATGCCCGGCAGAGAGAGGGCTATACGGACGCGGAGAGTAAGCGCCTGGCCATGCGGGAAGTGATGTGGCTGATCCACCACACCCAGGGCTCGAGCCAGGTTGCCACGCTGAACCAGTGGTACCGTGGGCCGGAGATCGGGAAGCTTGGGCTCCAGTTTCTCGGGCCTATGTCTCAGCAATCCGGATGGGTGCAGCGCGCGTTTCGGGAACTGGCCGCCGGCACGCCTGGAAGCAGACGCCAGGCAGCCAACGCGCTTGCGGTTGGGTTTGTGCTGGTGCCTGTGGTGTACCAGATGTTCAAGGTAATCTGGGAGATGGGGAGGGGGGATTGGTTTGATGACCCGGAGGAAGAGGCCAAAGAGGCGGCATGGGAGCTGTTCGCAATGGTGCTGGTTGGCCCAATGGCCGGAAGTGTGGTCTTCGGGAGCATTCTGGAAGCAACAATCAATTCGCTTGTAATGGGGAAATTTGGGGACGTCGAGCCCCCTGCGATGGAGAAGGCAGTGGACTGGAGCGAGTCCGCCTTCAAGCTCGCTGGGCATCTGGCTACGCTGAACCTGGAAGAGGCATGGAAGGACGCGGACAGGTTCATGAAGGGCTTCCCGGTGTACCGCGAACCGCGTCGTGTCATCGAGAACTATCTGGAAGAGGACTGAGACGATGGCCGAAGAGAATAGCCCGCTGCTGCATATCGTCGGGGAAGACGACTACGCGATCTACGAAGACGAGACGTACCAATACGTGTGCGAGGCGCATCCGGGCGCGGCGCTGAGCGCATCGAAGTGGCGGATTCGGCGGATCACGCTGGCCGGGGATCGGGTGGAGTGGTGCGGAGGGACCCGGCTGTATAAATGGGCGGCCACGGACCTGGCGACGGTGCAGGGCCATTTCGCGTAAGGACGTGCCATGCAGGTGAAGTTCGATCCAATCCTGGGCAGGCTGCGCGCGGACGACAGCGGCGGCGAAGCCCCGGTCACGAGCGTAAACGGCGAAGTCGGGGACGTGGTTCTCGGCGCCGAGGATATCGATATTGCTGACGCCGGCGGGCTGTTCACGGCCACGGAGGTCGAAGGCGCGCTTCAGGAGTTAGGGGGCAAAGATGTATGTGCATTCTGGCATTACCAAGTTGCTGCGGGAACAACAGGATCTCTGTCGCCTCCGGCGGGAGGGACGCTCGTGCTCGACTGGGGCCCGGATGGCACGGATGTACTGGTGTCTAAGGCTGGTACTGACAGTCGTCCGAACTGGGAGAGTGCGGAGACTGCTGGCGGGGTGCGGATCACCGCGACGCTTGATGCGGGAGGCAATTGGGCTCTTTCCGGTACCCCCAGCGCCTACCCCGTGCACCTCGTGTTCCTCTACCGAAGCCCCCTAGCGCTGTACGATTACAGGTACTCGCTGCATGAAGTCTCGGACGTGGACTCGCACACGCATCCGACCGGGGATCTACCCGATGATGTGATGCTCAAGAGTGTCTATGACACGGACGACAACGCGAAGGTTGAATGGGCCGAGGGTGTCTATGACACCGTCAACGGGTTGCCCCATTACGGTGAGTACATCAGTCGACGGATGATCGGGCTGTACGGATATAACGTCCAGTGGTGGGGTGGAAACGACACCGAGATTGCCTTCTCGTTTGGCGGTGTCTCACCAATGACGATGCTCGGAGTCAGCGGCTATGGTGGCTGTAGCATCACTGTGGACGAGGACCATTACTGGAATGAATGCAGTGCCGAGCCGCTGTTGCGCTTTGCCTTCACGCACCATGGCATGGGCCCTGTCCTTGTGAAGCCGTCTAATTCTCCTTCGTTCGTGATAGCTCCAGGGGAGGGATTCTGGGTCTTGTCTCACCTTTGGGGTTCGACGGTCATTCCGGCCGTTGGGGCTGGGGGCGGATCGTCCGGCGATGGCGGAACAACGGGATGGATTGAGGCGGGAGAATATCTGTGGGCCGGCGACTGGGTGAACCTGTACGATGATTCGGGCACGCTGAAGGTGCGCAAGGCGGATGCCACCGCGGAGGGCAAGCGGGCACATGGGTTTGTGCTCGCGGCGGTGAGTGCCGGGAGCGGGGCGGTGCTGTGCACCTCGGGCGTGAACAATCAGATCAGCGGGCTGACGCTTGGCGCGGACTACTGGCTCGCGACGACGGCCGGCGCGGAGACCGCAACGGCTCCCACCGGATCCGGCAATGTCTCGCAACGCCTGGGCATTGCGCTTTCCGCGACAGAGATCCCCTTCCAGCCGGGACCGGCTGTGACGGTGACGTAGGAGACATCGGATGGCTGATCGTAGACCATTGGCGTTGGTGGCTGGGCTGTTGAAGGAGTTTCCCGAGGGGGATCACCTCACCCACCTATTGGTAGATTTGCCGAGAAACACAGAGGTGCTCGCGGATACAAAGACCCTGGGCAACGACTGCGATCCGATCCAACTGCTTGACCCGGACGGGGCAACCCGGGCGGTAGTTCTGCCCACGGCCCCGCTTATTCCGCTACTGGTGATCCAGAATACTGGCACGACATCCAGCGACATCCTCGCGATCTATGCAGACACCCCAAGCAACCCAGCTGCAGGGGACTATCTGAACTTTGATGGGGCACTGCTTTTTATCCACCAATCCGGAACGACATGGACCCGGTTACCAATCGGGGCCAAGTGCCTCGGAATAAACGCCATGGGGTACGGCTTTGGGGAAGGCGCAAAAGCCTATACGGAGTCATCGGTTGCCATGGGCGCCAGCGCCAATGCGCACGCTGCGAATGCTACAGCGTTCGGCAGTGATGCAGGTGTGAGTAGCTCCGGGGAGGTGGGCACGGCGATTGGGGCGTCAACGTATGTGAACCACTATGGGGCGGTTGCCCTGGGATACAGGAGTGAGAGTGGTCGGGAACTGGAGACCGTGCGTAGTATTGGAGCTTCCGCCCAGGCTGCAATCTCAGAGATTGGATGGTATGCGGTCACGTTCGATGCCTCCCCATACCAATTGCGCGTAGGGAATCGCACAAACACCCATTGCACCCTCGCCGCAAACACCGCAGCAATGTTCCATGTGGATCTACTGGCGCGTGATAACGCTGCTGGGAACGTGAAGGCCTGGCGCTTCAGCGGGATCA
The DNA here is from genome assembly GCA_964402475.1 of uncultured bacterium. Classification (GTDB taxonomy): domain Bacteria; phylum Hydrothermota; class Tepidihabitantia; order Tepidihabitantales; family Tepidihabitantaceae; genus UBA2258. The sequence continues at coordinate 25,089 of CAYOCZ010000003.1, forward strand.
TCAAGCGGGATGGGTCAAACAATACCTCTATCGTGGGAACACCCACGAAGGATGTGCTCGGGGCCGATTCCGGGGCGTCTGCATGGGACGCGACGGTAACGGCTGACGATACGAACGAGGCCCTGGCAGTCCAAGTCACGGGCGCCGCGTTCACCGGCATTGAATGGGCGGGGCGCGGACAACTCACGGAGATCCGATAATGGCTAGCGATGAGCCCAGAATCCGCCTGCCCGATCCCGGGATACCTATCCCGGAACCCCCACTGAGTACGCCGGACACGGTCTGGAGGCTAGAGGACGTGATGCTCGATCCCTCGAAGGGCCACGGCATTGGGCGCTTGGTGGCCTATGCAAACCCCGGAGCTATGGCGATCGGGGAACCACCGGTTGAGACCCGAATCCTGGTGAACGACCGGATGCTCGAGGACAATCCCGCAGAGCTGGCTGCGCTGGTGGAGCTGTTGGGCAGTCTGTTCGACGTGGAGGACTGACGCGATGAGCGAGAGCCTGTGCAGGCGCGAGTTTGTTTCGGTGGAGGTGGACTCCGGGGCGGAGGCGTTCTTCTCCATCGCCTGGCAGGGGGGCCTGCACGGGATCTTCGAGTACTGCGCGGAGAAAGCGGGCCACGTGCGCATGGGCACGGTGATGTTCGGGACGCTCCCGGGGGCGGCCTACGGGGACACGGGGGCGCTTCAGAGCAACGAGCACACCCAGTTCAGCTACGGAACCGGGGTAACCGCGGTGGCCGCGCAGATCAATGGCAGCACAACGGATATCGAGTTGGCTACGTCCTCGGATGCAAACGGAGTGACGGTAACAGGGTGGCTGCGACTATGGTCCGACTGAAGCCTGGATTCATCGTGAGTGCGAAGCCTGGTGCGTTTGCCGGGGCGATTGCGCGAGCCGCGGCCGGGGGGTTTCCCGTCACGTCCGGATACGTACCGCCGGCGGGAACGAAGTATGTCTTCACCGGCAGCATTACCGAGGATACGGATCTGCGAGCCCTGGCCACGGCGTTGCGTGAGGGTGGCCTGGCGGAGTACACCAGCGCGGCTGGCGAGACGGTGCTTGATGTGTGGAATTTCCCCGAGGGAAAGCCCCGCAAGCCCGCCGCCTGTCTCCCGCAAAAGCTGAGCCCGCAGGCGCTGGGATGGACCAAGCCCGAACGGGCGACCGTGCTGAAAGACACCGCAATGGTAGTGTTGGTGCAGGGGGCGGACCGCAAGCGGGTGGATGCCTTCCGGACCGCACTGCGGGCCTGGCTCTGGCTGGACCCGTTGCCCAGGATCATGGTCACTGAGCTGGTGGCGCCGGGGGAGAGGCAGGTATACATCCTGGCGATTGATGATGTGTTGCGTGAGGCTGGCTTTCACGGGGGAGGCGCGGTGGAGTATTCGTGTCTGGAACTGGACGAGTTGCACGTGGGGCTCTTCCAGAAAGAGGCCGTGATCAACCGCATGACGCGTGCGGCAAATCCTCTTGTGCGCTATGTCGGCTCGATCGATGCGGAGTTTCTCCCCCTGCGGCAAGCCTGGGCGGGGCAATGGCGAGAGGAGCTGGCCAGCGGGACCCTGGCGCTACAGCCCTTCACCCACTACAGCGACACGCGGGACTCGATGAAACGGAACATCCCCTCCTTCTGCTCGGCCCGGATGCGCGCCGGCGGAATCCGCAGGGAAGTGGCGCCCGGGTTTGGCTGGTGCTTCAACCGGGAGTGGTTCCAGGACATTGGTGGGATGAATCCGTTCTTCGTGCCGGGGGGCGGGGATACCGCATGGACACTCCGGCTCGATCCTGCCTCCCAGTTCGCCGCGGCTGTCCTCAAGCTGCCCTGGTGGGCGAGGGTCTTCGACGAGACCGGTTACACGCCCACTCCCGAGCTGGCCGCGGCGGGCGGTGGAGCCTTGCACGTCTGGCACGGGAATTTCGTCGGGCGGCAGTACCGCCGGCGCAATGTGGCGCTCTCGATGCTCACCGAGAACATCCTCCCAGGCGTGGAGTTGGATGGGCAGGGGCTGGTGTGCTCGGTGGGGCGGCTGGGTCGGCAGATCCAGTACGTGTGCATGCGCAAAGCGGCGATGAGTGACGATCTGGCTATGGGGCGGATTGTGGATGAGGCAAAGCGAGTCGAATGAGTCTTCACGGGGCGTAACCCGGCTTGGCCCCAATCATCGCCGGGCAAGGTGAAATGAGGTGATGCGATGAGATGGAAGGTGAGTTGGTTGGTGATGCTGTTCTGCTGCGTGGTGCTGGGGCTGCTGATGGCGGGGTGCCAAATGCCCTTGGCAGGTGGTAGGGCGGTGCTGGTGCTGCCCTTTGCCAGGTCGCCGGTTGTGCTGGACAGCCAGGGGACTCAGACGGTGCATGATGCGGACCATCTGGGGCCGGGAAGCGGAACGGATGCGGCCACGGTGGCCAACCCTGATGGGAGCAAGGTGGCTTCGGCCGGCGGGTTCATGATACAGGTGACCGGGAACGATGCGCGCAATGCACGATCGACCGATACCGGCCTGGCCGATCAGCAATCTACAGTTGCTGGCAGAGAGACGGGCAGCGTCGACGCCTCCGGACCGCGAAAGCTCGATAAAGCGCTATCGATACCGATCAATGCGGCGCCGGGTGCAGGGGTTACCGTTCCTGGGGTTGGAGGTGTCCCCGCGGCCGGTGGGGAGGATGGCGCGGCCGTCGAACCACGATTGCCGGACCGCATACAACTGGAGATTTCTGAAGAGGACCTTGAAGAGATAGCCAACCGGGCATCGCGCAAGGTGCTTCAGGCATACGATACGGTGTCGCTGGGTCGGGCGTCTCCGTGACCGAGCTTCCTCCAAGGTTTGTGTCCCCCCCGGTGATCGTGGACGCAATGAGCGACCGCGTGAGCTGGGGGGAGTTTCTCCGTTGGGACCCGCTCGCGCATACCTGGGACGTGACTGAGACGGTGATTATTGCGCTGCGGGGGTGCACCCTGCTTCCGGGGCACCACGGCAAACACTGGCAGGTGAGGGGGTCGCGTACGCTGTTGGTCGAGCGTGGCTATTCGTTCGACGGGGCCTCGGGACCCGCAGTCGACGGACCGACGATCCTGCTGGCTGCATTGGTCCATGATATCATCTGTACCCCCTACCGGTGCGAGTCCGGACGCAAGCAATACCCGGTAGACTCGTACTGGAAGCGGCACGCGATCTATTACAGGATTGCTCGGGCACAGGGCACAGCATGGTTCCGGGCAGCGTATCATTGGCTTGGGC
>CAYOCZ010000004.1:0-25210 GCA_964402475.1 uncultured bacterium
CTTCCTGGCGATGCCCGGCGCGGCAGGACAAGATGGTCGAACTGGTGACGCGGATGATGGAACTGAAGAAGCAGCAGGCCCGCGCCCCGAAGAAGCAAAGCCCCAGCGCCCGCCAACTCCTCGACCAGAAGCTTGCCATCACCGACCAGCAAATCGACGCGCTGGTGTATGAATTGTACGGGCTGACGGCGGAGGAGACCAGAATCGTGGAGGGCAAGTGATGTCTGGGTCGGCGGAAACGAAACGCTTACCTCCCATTCTGCACCGGTAGGACTACTGACATGCCACTCAAGGCAGAGATGACAGTGGGAAAGGTACTGATCTCGACCACGAGCCGGTTCGTCGGGGAGTGGCAGGAAGAAGGCTTTGCGCTCTCGCACGCCTGGCCTGAGTTTGGAGACCGAGTCAAAGCTACCATCGGATGCGTCGAGAATAGCCACTGTAGGAACTACTTTGTGGCATCGTTCGAGACGTCCCCTCCCACCCGTGATGGCAACATGCTTGTCCTTCCAGACTGCACAGGACACGGTAACAAGATATGCGCCTGTCTTAGCGTTCTCTTCGGGAAGAGATTCGACAACCATGGTTGCTTTGAAGCGTCGGGGCGATACCACGTACCTAAGAATCTCGACAAAGACCCAATCCTCAAACCGAAGCACCCCATTCACAGCCATAGGCCCAGACCCGACCTTGCGATACAACTCAACCTGTCCGAGTCGGCACGCATCTTGCCTGTATTGGATAGTTCGACCCCAATCGAACCCGCCGTTAGGCCGTCATTCCTGACCGCCGCCCGATTCTACTGGCTGGCGCTCCAGGAATTCGACGCCGACCCAGAGCGAGCGTTCCTGGACCTGGTGACCTGTGGCGAGGTTATAGCCAACACAAGGCACTTCGAGGTCCATGAGTTGTTGGACGATCAGACAAAGGTGGACCTTGACCGCATCGAACGCGAGATCGGTGGTGGGGCCGACGTACGCAAGCGGCTATGTGGCAGACTGCGACAGGTCAAACGCGGATTCGTCCGAGCGCTGGCGGAACCGCTTAACGAGCATTTCTACATCGGGTCTGAAGCTGGCCCTCACTCATACAGATTGACTCCCCAGAACATTGAGGAGAGCCTCGCCGCCGCGTATGACGTGAGAAGCCAATACGTTCACGGCGGCAGCAACTTCGGCATGTCCGTGCAAGGAATGGACTACGAGGAAGTCGTGCAGTGCTTCAGTAGCGCATACGAGCAGTCCTTCCTCAACCTCATTAAGAGGTCAGCTACCTTTCTAGGCCTAGAGAGAGTACTACGTTTCGGGATGCTGGGCCTCTTGCATCGGTCGGGAGTACCCATAGACGACCGACTTGCGCCTAGCCCGCAACTAACTTCGGGGAACGCCGGAGTTCGAGGGACATAATGAGAGGTCTTGGATGCCCGAGCGCTTGACACAACCGGCGTGGAATGACAAGGAGGAGACGCTATGAATGAACCCAACCCTAAGCCGTCCGAACTGACTACCTTTCCCGTGAGAATCAGAGTCCGTACTGCCGGGGTCTGGCGGGCCGAGCAGGTCAGCAGCACACTGCTCGCGATCGACCGAATCTGCGGACGGGTCGCACTTGGCAGCTTGCTGGCCGAGACTTGCGAGGCATATGATTGGGCCATCAGGAGCTACGGTTTCCTCGGGTTCCTCGGAGGAAAGCCCGAGACATGGGAGAAGCCGAAGTCACCAAGTGACGTCGAGCTGCGTGAAGCTCTAGCCAGTTTCACCTCGCTGATGCGCAACGCCGGAGTCGAGGCCACGTTCTCGGAGCGCGGGGTCTCGTACAGGTTTCTTGTGGATGACTTGTTCGACATCCTGCCGATATCTTCTCGGGTTGAAGTCGAGCGGCTCAGGATGGCCTCTCCCGGCTGGTGGACATTGGTGACGAATGCGCTGCGCTCAGAGACCGCCTACAAGTTGCTCGACAAGATCTTCTATGCGCTGTTCTTTCGCGAGGATCTGAAACGGAGAGTCCGGGCCAAGACCGAGCAAAACGAAGCGAAGGCGAGGCTGACCGAGGCGTCCGTGAGAGAGACAGATGCTAGGGCGATAAGGGAACTCGCCACCGCCCGAAGACAAGACGCGATGGCCGTATTGGACTACTCCGTGGCGCTGGACACGTTGGTTGTGAGCCTGCGAAATGCTGGATTCGACAATGCGCAAATACAGAGGGTCCTGACGACAAGAATGCATGATGACATAGGTACGCTCGCGGTGCACAAGAGCCTGGGGCTGATCGCATCACTGCGGGTCAAGCCTGTCAAAGAAGACCGCCCCCGCAGGCGCAGGAAGCCCGGCGACACGGACTAGGGCGTTGCCCATCTACGAGTATGCTTGCGGCAAGTGCGGGAGGACGGTGGATGTCCTGCAGCGGATTGCCGACCTTCCTCTCCGGAAGTGCCCGGCATGCGGGAGTCCGAGAATCAGAAGGTTGATATCAGCACCTGTGGTACACCTGAAAGCACGGAAGGCGGCCGCGCCAACACTCTTGCCTCAGTTTGCCGGTGGCGGGCTGCACATTGACGCAACTCGGCTTCCGCACTGGCCGGGAGGATACGCGTTCGGCGTAAGCCAGGAGAACGACTCAGACACCAACAGACCGATGAGCCCGCCCAGATCCGACACCGGCGTAGACATCCGGCGACGTAGCAAGCCGCATCGACAGGTCTAGCAAGTTGCCCATCTACGAGTACGCTTGTAGCAAGTGTGGAAAGACCATAGATGTGCTTCAGAGGTTAACCGACCCGCCAATACGGAAATGCCCTGCGTGTGGCAGCCGTCGGCTCCAGAAGCAGCTCTCCGCGCCCGTCGTTCATCTGAAGTCGCGAAAGGCCGCGGCGTCTGTCCTTGTCCCTCAGGTTTCCGGCGGCGACTCCGCACTCGACGGCACGAGAAGAACGCTCCACTGGCCCGGAAGGGTCGTTGGCGTGAAGAAGAACGAATCGGACTAGCGTGAGCGCACGGAGATTGCGATGGACACTTCCCATATTTCTGAGCGATGTCAAGGCGCGGCACAGCGGCATTTCAGATTGCAGATTGTAGATTGCAGATTGGCGGAAGGGCTCGGCCTCGGATGGTGAGCCTGGTCGAGACGATGATGCTCGCCGACGGCTTGCGGCTAACAGCTTACGGCCCGGATGAGGACGAGTTTTCGCACCGTTGAAGGTGCCGCCTGCGGCTGACAGCCGCGAGGTCCAGTGATGAGGATGTCGCCGGAATCCACAGCGTCCCGTGAGATCGAACGCGCCCGGGAGTTCTGGGACCGTTCCTTCAAGGAGGTCGCTCCTGATGTGAGGGATGCACCTTCCGGCCGCGACCTCTCTGAGATCGTCGGTCGCCTGCGCGCAGCGTCGGCGGTCGATGTGCTTGATGTGGGCTGCGGGCTCGGCCGCTGGAGCGTGACTCTGGCACGGGCCGGGTTTCGGGTTCTCGCGGTGGACGTGTCGTCCGAAGCGGTGAGGATCGTACGCGAGAGAGCGCAACGTGAGGGCCTGGCCATCGGCACGGCAGTCTGCGCCGCTCAGGAGTTGTCTCGGTTGGGTGTCCATGTTGATGCGGTTGTGTGCAACTCCGTACTCGACCACATGCGCCCGCCTGATGCGGAACAGGCCGCAGGGAGCATTGCGCAGGTACTGAGGCTTGGTGGCTTGGCGTACGTGTCGTTCGACGGCCGAGAGGAGAGTGCAACCGGGTCTGAAACACCCTCGGACCATATGGTCGGCTCGGACGGCACTTGGGACTATGTGGCCGGGCCACGGAAAGGCATGGTCTGGCGGTTCTACGACGACGCGGAGATCCGACGGCTGTTCCGAGAGTTCGAGGAAGTGGAGTTCACCTTCGCGGCCACGGGGCAGCGGCGGGCGTGGTTCCGCAAGCGTGGGAATGGAGAGCCTTGAATAGTACGACCGGCGTGTCCGTCAGATTGCGCCAGGCCACGGCCCGGGACAGCGAGTTCGCGTACCGGACTGGCGAGGGACACCTCCCACATTTCCGAGCGATGTCAAGGCGCGGCGGGACGATGTCATTCAAGATTCCAGATTCTAGATTGCAGATTGGCGGAAGGGCTCGGCCTCGGATGGTGAGCTTGGTCGAGACGATGCGGATGACGACTGACGGTTTGCGGCTGACAGCTTACGGCCCGAGCACGGATAGGATTCGTGTCGCTGAAGGCCGCTGGCGGCTGCGGTTTGGCGGCGGACTAGATCAGGTCCAGGCTAATGCGCAGGGCACGATTGACTGCCGCAAGCTGCTCCGGCCCAAGTTCGCCAAGCTTCTTGATGAGTCGGGCTTTGTCAATCGTCAGTACCTGCGCCATGTTCACCATCGAATCATGTGGTAGCCCGCAGGTGCGGGCGCGGATGACGACTGTCACCGGATACGGCTTGATTGTGGTGGTAATCGCGGCGACTATCGTTGTTGCCGCGTATCGATTGCCGACGTCGTTCTGCACGACGAGCGCGGGCCGGACGCCCTTTTGCTCGCTGCCCCGTCCCGGATGGAAGTTGACTAGCCAGACTTCGCCGCGTCTGGGGCTTGGGACACGATCCGAATTGCCCGGGCGTAATTCAGTCATGTCCCGCGCTCGAGGGTCTCAACACCGCTCCTCAGGTTCGCCTCTGCGGTCTTGCGGTCCTCAGCCGCCATCGCCTTGTAGCCGTCGGCTAGCTCCCGTTTGAGCCGCCGCTCCTCCCAGACCGCCAGCGCCTCTTCGATCAATGCGCTGCGATTGGTGTCGCGAGCAATGGCGATCTCATCCAGTTCAGCCAGCCGGTCCGAGGCGATGGAAATGGTCACCTTCTCACGCGTGGCCATATCTACTCCTCTCTGGTCATACCAAGTATCATATGAATCGTACTGCGTTGCAGCCCGAAGTCAACTCGGCGCGGGACTGAAACAGGAGTCCACGACCAGGACGCACGGCCGGTCAGGAGAATCAGGGACAGTCACTCTATTTGCGACCGTTGTCAAGGTGCGGCTAGTGTCGTACATCGCTGTTCGTTCCCGGACGAGCGGTGCGTGGTGTCGGCCCACGATGAACGTTGTACGGTTCCTGTCGCGCTGTCAGACCGGGGGCCACCGCGGCCAACCAACGTGGCCGGTCGCGACGATGCGGATGACAGCCGACGGCTGACAGCTTGCGGCCCGGTTCGGCGCGAAGTGGGTCCCCATCAAGATTCGGTTGCCAACGCAACCACGCGCATCGCGCTGCAGCGCTGAACGGACGGCAACAGGGCGCAGATCTAGTCTGACCACTGGACCGTAGGTCCAGCATCACGTCTTCGTTAGCCCTGCCCGTCCACGGCCCCGCAGCGACAACCCGGTCTGGACCGAGCGAAGACATACCACCGCTCCGCTTCGGCGGGGCGCGGCGTTTTCGCCGGGATTGACAGCGCGCCGCAGGGGGCTACAATTAGCTCTGACTAACTTTATTAGTCAGCGCTAACAACGACACGGGAGATATATGAAAGAACTGAGCCAGAGCGCGCGGGACTATCTCGAGGCCGTCTACGAGACCGGCCGCGACCGCGACGTCGTGCGGGTGTCGGAGGTCGCCGAGCGGTTGGGCGTGAAGATGCCGTCGGTCGTGACCGCCGTACGGCGTCTGGCCCGTCGCGGGCTGGTGCGGCACGAGCGCTACGGCCACGTCGTCCTGACCGACGCGGGAGCAGCCGAAGCCAGGCGCGTGAGCGAGCGGCACCACGCGATTGTCCGTTTCCTCGTGGACCTGCTCGGGGTCGATGCCCGAACCGCCGAAATCGACGCCTGCCAGATGGAGCACGCTGTCTCGGCGCGAACGATGCGACGGATGGTGAGGTTTCTCGAGTTCGCGGCCGAAGGTCCGGACGGCGGGCACCGCTGCGCCGTCATGTTCCAGCGTTTCGTCGACAGCGGAGCGAGGTGCGGCTGTGCCCGCTAGGCGACAGCTCAGCCTGGCCGACGTCGACACCGGCGTGTCGGTGCGAATCAGTGCCATACAAGGCGGTCGGGGGCTCGTGGGCCGGCTGTGCTCCATGGGGTTGGTGCCGGGCACCGAGGTGAAGGTCGTGGGCGGACGCCGGGGAGGACCGGTGATTGTCGGCCTGCGCGGGTGCCGAATCGCAATCGGGTGCGGCATGGCGAACAAGGTAATGGTCGAGCCGGCAAACGACCCGGACCGAACCGTACCCGGACCGGAGCAAAACAGCGGTACCGACTGACCTCGCGTCGGCCAAGCGCAGAATCAAGGTGGCGCTGGCCGGCAACCCGAATTCCGGCAAGACCACGGTCTTCAACGCCCTGACCGGGTCGCACCAACACGTCGGCAACTGGCCGGGCGTGACGGTTGAGAAACGGTCCGGCCGATCCTACTACCAGGGACACCAGATCGAAGTCGTCGACCTGCCCGGAACTTACAGCCTGACCGCATACTCGCTCGACGAGAAGGTCGCCCACAACTACCTCGTTCAGGAGCGGCCCGACACCGTCGTGGCCGTCGTGGATGCCGTAAACCTCGAACGCAACCTGTACCTTGTCGTCCAGTTGCTTGAGCTCGGGGCGAGAGTGATCGTGGATTTGAACATGGTGGACGTGGCAAAGAGCCAGGAAGTCGTCGTCGATGCGGTTGCGTTGGAGAAAGCGCTGGGGGTGAAGGTTGCCACGACGGTCGCGAACAAGGGCGAGGGCATTGACGACCTCAAGCGGCTGGTCCACGACATCGGCCGGACGGAACTGCGTCCGCGGCTGCGCGTGGACTACGGTGAGGACGTCGAGGCTGAAGTTGATGCCTTGACCAATGCAGCCCAGACCTGCCCGGCCAATGGGCCGCCCATCCGCTGGCTGGCCCTGCGCATCCTGGAGGGTGACACCGACGAGCTTCACCATTTTGACGCGCAGCCGTGCTCGGCCGCGGTGCGGGAAACCCTCGCTCGTTCCACTGCTCGGCTCAAATCAAGGCTCGGCGAAGACATCGAGAGCCAAATCGTCCGGCGGCGCTCCGCTTTCGTCCGCGGTCTGGTGCGCGAGTGTGTACGCCAGCCAGCCAGCTCGGCGCGAACTGTTTCCGACCGGGTCGACCGGGTCGTAACCCACCCTTGGCTCGGCATCCCGCTGTTCCTGGTGTTCATGGGGCTGGCTTTCCTGCTCGTGTTCCGGCTGGGCGCTCCGCTTTCGGGCCTGATTGACGCCGCGTTCACGCGGCTCGGAGCCGGACTGGTGGCCGGGCTTTCGGTCATGCACGCGCCCGAGTGGGTCGGCTCGTTGCTGGCCGACGGGCTGGTCGGCGGTATCGGTTCCGTGCTGGTCTTCGTCCCCAACATCGCGTTGCTCTTCTTGGCCATTTCCATCCTTGAAGACTCCGGGTACATGGCGCGGGCCGCCTTCGTGATGGATCGGTTCATGCACGCGCTGGGCCTGCACGGCAAGTCGTTCATCCCGCTGATAATGGGATTCGGCTGCTGCGTGCCCGCGGTGCTGGCCACCCGGTCGCTGGACTCACGCAAAGATCGACTGCTGACTATCATGATTGTGCCGTTGATGTCTTGCTCAGCGCGGCTGCCGATATACACGCTCTTTGCCGCGGCGTTCTTCCCGCGCCGGCAGTGGCTCGTCGTTTTCTCACTCTACCTGCTGGGTATCGTGCTGGCAATCATCGTCGCCCGGGTGCTGCGCAGCCTGCTGTTCAAAGGCGAAACCTCGCCGCTCATCATGGAACTCCCGCCGTACCACGCGCCGGTGCTGAAACACTTGTTGCGCAGCACCGGCCACCGCACCTGGCTCTTCGTGCGCAAGGCGGGCACGGTCATCGCGGCCGCAGTTATTCTGCTTTGGATACTGGCCCGGCTGCCGTGGGGCGCGGATTACGCATCACAGCAGACTCTGATAGGCCGCATCGGGACTCTGCTGGCGCCGGTCTTCGCACCGGCCGGCTTCGGCTTCTGGCAGGCCGCGGTTGCCCTGGTTGTGGGCATCGTCGCCAAGGAACTGGTCGTCGGCACGCTGGGCACGCTCGCCGGCACGGGCAGTCAGGGTCTGGCTGCAGCGCTGCACGCTCACTTCACGCCACTCTCAGCCTACGTCTTCATGGCCATGTCGCTCATCTACATTCCCTGCATCGCGACAATCGCCGCAATCCGGCGCGAAACCAACTGGCGTTGGGCCGGGCTGACAACCGGGTACACCCTTGTCCTCGGTTGGGCGGTCGCAGTCGCCGTGTACCAGTTCGGCCGGCTCCTCGGCGTCTAGGTAGTGCGAAGTAGCCAGCGGCTACCCGACTCCGGGCCGCAACTGGTACGCTGAACTGGAACTGAAGCTCTAGTGGCCGGGCGCGGCTGAGTCCGCGGACGCAACGATCGGGGCTGCCGGCCGGGCCAGGTCCGCCAGGTACGACGCCTTCAGCGCCTTGAACTCGAGGAGGTTTTTCTTCGCCACCGGCTCGGCCCGCGGCGGAATCAACTTGAGCGGGTTGATCGCCTTGCCCCCCTGCCTGACCTCGAAGTGCAGGTGCGGCCCGGTCGAAAGCCCGGTCGTGCCGACATAGCCGACCGTCTGTCCCTGCCGCACGCTCCGCCGGGCCTTCACGCCTGCGCCGTACCGCGATAGATGCCCGTAACACGAGACGAGCCCGCCCGCGTGGCGTATCTGGACGAAGTTGCCGTACCCGCCGTTCCTCCGGGCCATGGTCACTGTGCCATCGGCAATCGCGCTCACCGGCGTGCCGGTCGGCGCCCCATAGTCAATGCCCGTGTGCTGCCGCCACCTGCGCAGGATGGGATGGAACCTCATACCGAAGTGGGACGTGACCTTGGCGAACTGAAGGGGGGAACGGAGCACGGTCTTGCGCAGCGACTGCCCCTTCTCGTTGTAGAAATCCCAGTGCCCGGAGGGACTACGATAGTAGAATCCGTAGTAATTCCCTGCCTGCCCTTTGTAGTGGACTGCATACACGCGACCGTCCTTGTAAAACGCTGAGTCAACGTAGTACTTGTCCACCAGCAGCTCGAATGTATCTCCTTCGTGGACCTCGGTCAGGAAGTCCACCTCGTAGCTCAGGACCCCGGCGAAGTTCACAACCAGCGCGGGCGTCTCCCCAAGGTCGATCATCGAGTTCCAGAGCGAACCCTTGATTGCCCCGCGCACGACCACACGCGCAGTGTCCACCGGCCTGGTCTCCTTGGCCGCGGTTGTCCCTGCCGTATCAAACCGGACGCTGTATGATGTAACCGGGTCCCTCCGGTACGTGATTCCGACGAGGTCAAGACCTTGGTAGGCAAACGCCACCACGTCACCGGGGCGCATGCGCCTGAAGTTGAAGTCGGTCTCGGCCAGCGCCGCGTGTATGTCATTGACTCTCGTCTGGGGCAGGCACCAGCGCGCAAGCACGCCGGCTAGTACTTCGCCTTTGCCCAGGCTGTCTTTGGCCACGTACGTCGAATCCGGATTCGGAACCGGTGGTCCGCAAACCGCGTGCTTCGTGGTCAGACGCCGGACCATAAGGACTCCGGCCGCTACCACGGCCAGCCCGAGCAGAACCACGCCGGCCCGCCCGACCGGCCGTCCCATCCCGGCTACTTCAACGCTCCAGTCTGGCGGCGGTCGGTTGCGGCCGTCTTCGGGGAACTACGACGTCTCTCAATCGCCAGCTATCAGGACTGCCGCGGCGACTACGCTGGTCCAGAGGCCGTTCTTGTTGCCGATGGCGCTTTGGGTGACGTTGTGCGTGCGGACTATCTCGCCGGATATCCGCCAGATTTCCTTGCGTTCGTCATAGCTGGTGTCAGCGTTGAACTGCACGCCCAACGTCGTTGCCAGCATCTGGGCAGCCAGGTCTTCGGCGTAGTCACCCGCCCGTTCTTCTCGCTCGCCGAATGAGTGGTACTCGGACAGGTAGCCGTATTGGGATGTGTCTTTGGGAACGGCGATGCCGACCGATGCCGAGAGCAGCCGGTGCGCCTCGCAGGTGGCATTGTCGCTCATCACGACGAAGGCAATTTGGCCCGGCGTCAGCATCTTCAAACCCCGGAGGCGGGGCAGGATTCGGCAGTGCGGCGGGAATATCGAGGAAACGCGGACCAGGTTGAACGCCGCTATCCCGGCGTCGCGCAGGGCGCCTTCGAAACTCGCCAGCTTCTCGCGGTGGACGCCGACGCCCTTGGTCAGGAATACGTGCGTTGGTAGAATCACCATGTGATGTCCGTTCTACGCTGCTGCCAGTGCCCGTTCCAGGTCGGCAACCAGGTCCTCGATGTCCTCGATGCCTGTGGAGTACCGCACCAGACCGTCGGTGATTCCTGCAGCGAGGCGGTTTTCGTGCGTCATGCCCGCATGGGTCATTGACGCCGGGTGTTCTATCAAGGTCTCTACGCCGCCCAAAGACACTGCCAGCGTTGCTAGTCTGACGTTGTCCATCAGCCTGCGACCTGCCTCAATTCCGCCTTTCAGTTCGAAGCTGAAGACCGAGCCAAACCCGCTCATCTGTTTCTTCGCCAGTTCGTGCTGGGGATGAGATTCGAGGCCGAGGTGATGCACCCAGGCGACTTTGGGATGCCGCTCCAGCCGACGCGCGATCGTCGTGGCATTCTGCTGGGCGCGCTCGACGCGCAACGCGAGCGTCTTGAGCCCGCGCAGCACAAGGAATGCCTGATGCGGGTCCATGCAGCAGCCCAGGCTTACCATCAGCGGGCGGACGCGCCGGTAGAGAGCTTCGTCCTTCGTTACAATCACGCCCCCCACAACGTCCGCGTGGCCGTTGATGAACTTGGTCACCGAATGGAGTACGACGTCGGCTCCCAGGTCAAGCGGCCTTTGGAGATAGGGACTGGCAAACGTGTTGTCCACAACCAGCAGGCTGCCGTGCGTCCGCGCCAGGGCAGACACGGCACCTAAGTCGGTTACCTGCATCGCCGGGTTGGAGGGCGTCTCAACGTAGATCATCCGAGTGTTGGGTCGCAGCGCCTTCTCCACGTTTCCGACATCCGACGTGTCCACGAACGAGGCCTCCACGCCGAAGCGTGCGAGATGGTCCTCCAGCAGCCCGCGCGACGGCCCGTAAACCGAGGCCGTGCTTACGACATGCGCATCCTGTGCGAGCAGTGCCATGTGCACCGAGGCTATCGCGCCCATGCCTGAGCTGGTGGCAATGCCGCGAAATCCGTGCTCGAGTTCCGCCAAGGCATCCTCAAGTGCCCTGACCGTCGGGTTGGCGATGCGCGTGTAGATGTAGCCGTCGTCCTGGCCGGCAAATCGCTCCGCACCCTGGTCGACGTTCTCGAATGCGAACGTCGAGGTCTGATAGATCGGCACGTTGACCGCGCCGAGTGGGTCATCACCCGCCGTCGAGTGGATGAGCTTGGTGTTGAAACGGTACTGCCCGTGTTTGTCATTCATAGTAAGGTCTCCTTTGCTGCCACAGAACGCTCCCCGCCGGGGCGGCCACGTGCGGCGGGTTCCACGACCGGCAATGCCGGATAGACCCGGTCAGTCATAGGCCGCCGCGATGTCCCTCTCCTCACGCAGCAGTTCGCCGGCAATGGCGTCCATCTCGGCCTTCTTCCAGAAGGAAAGACGCTCGTGTACGGTGAAGTACTTGAGTGGAATCGGGTGGGTGCCGACTACTACCTTGAGGCCGTGCTTCTTCTCAATTAACTCCTTGAACGCGGCCAGATGCGGGCAGGGCGGATAGCCGACGACCAGTCCGGTCGCCAGGTGGATGAACTCGGCGCCGTTCTTCTTCATCTCCTCGGGGACGTACTCGATGTTGCCGCCCGGGCAGCCGCCGCAGGACGAGTAACCGACGAGTTCCACGGCCTCATCCTTCGGGTAGCGAGCGAAGCCGCCGGCCCGCTCGCTGAGCGCGCGGAGGCACTTGCCGCCGCTGCAATTCCGGTAGCGGGCGCAGATGATGATACCGACTCTAGTCATGTCAGGCCGAGCCTCAATGGTCGCAGAGATTCGTGCCGGACTGCAGAATCCCGGCCAGATAGTCGGCGACGAGCTTCTCGGGAGTCTCGGCCGGCGCGCCGACGACGACCTTGATGCTGTTCTCTATGAATAGTTGCTGGGCGCGCTGGCCCATGCCGCCGGCGATGATCGTGTCCGTGCCCTGCTCGTGCAGCCAACGGGGCAGGACGCCCGGTTCGTGCGCCGGCGGCGTCAGCGTTTTCTGGGCCGTGGTCTTGCCGGTCTTCTCATCCACGTCCAGCAGGGCAAACTGCTGGCAGTGGCCGAAATGAGCGGTCAGTTTTCCGTCGGCCAGAGGGATAGCGATTCTCATTGTTTGTCCCTTCCTTGGTTGTCGGTCTGGGTGCTTTTCTCATCCAACGCGAGGAGCGGCCGGGCTACTGCCAGCAGCGCCTTCGCAGTCGGCGTTGAAGCGAACTGATTCACGAATACATGGCCGTCGTCGCACGCCTCGGCAAGCGTCGGGTCAATCGGGACTGAGCCGAGAAACGGCACCAGCATGTCCCGCGCTATTTTCTGGCCACCGCCAGACCGGAACACGGGCGTGACCTCACCGCACTTCGGGCAGGCGAAGCCGCTCATGTTCTCGACCACGCCCAGCACCGGCACGTTGAGTTTCCGGCAGAAGGTGATTGACTTCCTGACATCGATTGCCGCGACCTTCTGAGGAGTGGTCACGACGACCGCTCCGTCCAGCTTGCCGACGAGCTGGCAGACCGACAGCGGCTCGTCGCCGGTCCCGGGCGGGGAGTCGATAATCAGGTAGTCCAGGTTTCCCCAGGCAACGTCCTTGAGAAACTGCTTGATGACACCCATCTTCAGGGGTCCACGCCATATCACGGCATCGTCCGGGTCGTTCAGGAGGAAGCCGATAGACATGACCTTGAGCCCGCCGATGTCGGCGGGAACCAGGCCGTCGGAACTCCCCTGCAGTTTTTCGCGCTCGAGCCCAAGCATCGTCGGCACGCTGGGGCCGTGGATGTCCACGTCCAGCAGTCCGACTCGCTTGCCCGCCAGCAACAGGGCGGCGGCGAGGTTGACCGCGACCGTGCTCTTGCCGACTCCGCCCTTGCCCGACAGGACTACTACCTTGTGCCGCATCCGGCAGAGCCGTGACTCAAGCAGTTGGCGGTCCTTGAACTCCTCATCGCTCTCACCGTTCTTGCGCTTTGCTGCCGAGTAGGCCGGCGAAGGGCCGGCGGTCTCTTTGTCGTGTTCAGGCTGACTTGCCATGTAGCTACTCCTGTCGTTTGAGTTCGTGCCAGATGTGCCGGATGTCCTCCGCCGCCGGGCCCGTCGTTTCGACCACGGCCTGTTCCTGCAGTTGCGACGCGGTGACGGAGCGGTCGTAGCGGATGCGGCCAGCGACGCGGGCACCGGCTTGTGACGCTGCGGCCTCGATGCGCTCGGCCATCGCCGGGTTGATGTCCCACTTGTTCACGCACACCGCAGCCGGGATGCTGAAATGCCGCGCTAGAGAAAGAACCCGTTCCAGGTCGTGCTCGCCGGACACGGTCGGTTCCGTGACCACCAGCACCTGAGCGGCACCGGTTACCGAGGCGATTACCGGACAACCGATGCCGGGCGGGCCATCAATAATGACGATGGGACGGTGTTCCTCATCGGCGATGCGACGAGCTTCCCGGCGAACGGTCGACACCAGCTTGCCCGAGTTCTCGGCGGCCACGCCCAGCCGGGCATGGACCATCGGACCGCAGCGGGTCTCCGAAACCATCCACTCGCCGCAGAGGTGTTCCGGGAAGTCGATTGCCTGCGCCGGGCAGAACCGGACGCAGACCCCACAGCCCTCACACGCTACCGGGTCAACCGAGAACGTCGTCTCGCCCGGCGACGTTTCGTTCATCTTCACGGCGTCGAACCGGCAGTGAGTCATGCAGAGACCGCAGCGGGTGCAGTCCTGCTGACGGATTGCCGCCTGGTGCCCGCTGCGGAACTCGTGACGTTCGTTGACCTTGGGTGAGAGAAGCAGGTGCAGGTCGGCCGCGTCCACATCGCAGTCGGCGATCACCGGACGCTCAGCCAGCACGGCGAACGAGGCCGCCACGCTGGTCTTGCCCGTTCCGCCCTTGCCGCTGATGACAACGAGTTCCTTCATGATTTTTCCTCTTCCGCTCCAACCGGGAGCTTCGTTCCCCTGAGAATGTACAAGGCAGCGCGGTGAGGGTCTCGGCTCTCGAACAACCTCCCCTGCTCTACGCCCATAAGGTACTCAGCTTGGACCTGAAAGCTCACGGCCAGGGCTCTCTCGATGTCACGGGTATCTGCGTGTCTGATTCTCCGCACGTAGGAATCGGAATTACGAAGCCTTTCCTTGAAGAATACCGACTCGGGGTTAAGCAACATGACGATGATCCTGCCGCCGGGGCGCAGAACCGAAGCCGATTTCTCCAACACCTGCCGGTAGTCCTTAACGAACTGAAGTGAGACCACGCAGATCACGGCGTCAAAGGAAGACTTCGGGAATGGCATGTCCTCGGCTCGATCCGCCACGGTTCTGACCTGATTCGGTGCGTAGTCCAAGGCTTCCCGAGAGACATCCAGTCCAGTGACGCTGAAACCACGCTTGGCCAATTCACTCTCGATGATCGCCGGCCCACAGCCGACACTCAAGATATCCCGGCAGCCTGCCAAGTGCTCAACAAGATACTTAAGCTCAAGCTGGAAGACCTCCTGCCAGAATCCCTTCCGGCATGACTCAAGGTACCGCTTCGCCGTCTCGTTGGGGTCTGCCCCAGCGCGTTTGTCGGCGACCTTGGCTCCCCGGGGTTTCTGGTTCCTCCGTGCCCGCCGTGAGCGAGAAGCAAGTATGGGCGCGATCACGGTCGCGTATAGACCTGCACCAGAAGGGCATCCGGGCCTCCCGCAGAAGGGGCATACGGCAAGCACGGGCATAAACCCGAATGCGGCGACCCACCAGAGCAACAGGCGGCGCCCCAGCCAGACTGCTTCGGTCTGCATTATCCTCCGTATTCCTGCGAATAGACGTGACACGCCAGTTCCTTAATGCGCGGCACTCAGTCGCAGCACCGCGATCGTTCCGACCCCCAGCGCAATCAGGGGTAGCTCCCACGCCAGGCTTCGCAGTCCTCCGGTGGCGCGCCGGCCCGGCACAAGATCGGCCAGAGCGATATAGATGAAGCTCGCCGCCGAGACCGAGAGTAAGTATGGAACCAGCGGCTGAACGACGGGAAGGATGAAATAAGTTATAACCGCCCCCAGTAGCGCGGTGAGACTGGAGAGCATATTGAACCAAAGGGCACGGGACCGCGAAAAACCGCTTTCCAGCAGGATCGCGAAATCGCCGACCTCCTGGGGCACTTCATGGGCAATGACAGCCACAGAAGTGGCAATACCCAAAGAAACAGATCCTGCGAACGCGACGGCAATGGCCACCCCATCGACGAAATTATGGATGGAGTCGCCGATAAGAATCATCGTTCCCGTCCGGGTGTGAACATCACAGGGTTGTTCGTGACAATGACGCCATACGGCGAACTTCTCGAGCACGTAAAAGAGGATGATTCCGCCTAACACCGTGGGCAGGACTGACGTACTCGCAAGCTGAAGCAGCGCGTGTGGAATCATGCCAAAGAAGGCGGCGCCGAGCAGTGTACCGATCGCATAAGGAATCAGCACGTCTGTAACGAAGCGCAGCCGTATCCCTTTAAGAAGGAGTATCAGGCCGGCGAGCCCGACCGAGCAGATCGACCCGAGCAGAGTGAAGGATACGATCAGGACCAGGTTCACCTCATGACCTCGTAACTTCCATCAATCCGACGGCGGCATAGAAAGTCCGGCCACCCGCCAGAGCCGTTGTCGTCTTCCCGGCTTTCGTGAGCGCATCGAGATGCTTGAGAGCTTCCATCTTATGAATACCAAGACCGCTCGCCACATCTGCAAGAGTGCAAGGACGCCTGCGCAGCAACGCCAAGATGTTTGCGTCGGTGACAGTCGGAGCTCGCACCGGCTTGGACTTACTGGGTCTGTTCTCACTGATTACGTCTGCTGATCCGGGAAAGAATCGCAGGAACCGTTCCAGTTGGTCCAGGTCAACCGGGAAAGCGAACTCCTTGGCGGGCGGACGGGAAACGGTGTTCAGTTGAACCCGCGCTGGTCCGATTCGTCCAACGCTGGATGCGATTTTCTCGACTTCGGCCGGTATTCCCGTGACTCCACCGAGCAGGAGAACCTCGATCCAGACTTCCCTCGGGAACCGCCTGGTGAACGCGGTGATGCCATCGACCATCAGGTCAAACGAGATGCCCCGGTGCGGTCGGTTGACATATTGAAAGAGCTGTTCGTCGCCGGCGTCCAGCGAAGGAAGAACAAGATCAGCCGCCATCAGGGCATCCTGGACATCACGCATCCATAGCAACGAACCGTTGGTTATGACCGCCACGGGAATGTCAGTCAGGTCTTTGATCTTGCCGATCAGGTCGCCGATGCCGGAATTAAGCGTGGGTTCGCCAGATCCCGAGACGGTGATGTAATCGGGAGTATTTTTGGCAGCCAACTTCTGCTCCAACTCGGCCAGAATCTTGTCAATCGCAATGTACTTCCTCCGTCCAATGGTCTTGTTCGTTGTCCGCCCCAACTGGCAGTACACGCAGTCATAGGTGCAAGTCTTGAACGGAACAAGGTCAACTCCCAAGGAGCGACCCAAGCGCCGCGAGGGAACCGGGCCATACACATACTGGTAACCGACCTTGCCCATTCCTAGTCGTCCCCGCAGGGCGGTTTCCCGCAGCGTTCGTCGCGCCCACAGCAGGTTTGTCCTCCGGCCTCAAGCGAGCACCCGCCTTCATCGCGTCCGAACCGGCCCTGCCCGTTCCCCTTGAGGATGAAGCCCGAGCCGCCGCTTATCAGCCGCTGGACTTCGCCGTCGCACTTCGGGCATTGCGTCAGCGGCGCTTCCGTCATCCCCTGCTGTCGCTCAAACCGCAGGCCGCACTTCCTGCATTCGTACTCATAAGTTGGCATGGATTGCCTCCTTTGTTCTGCCCGGCAGCGCAGCGATTCGCTCCCACAATCGCAGGAAGTGCCCGCGGTACTCTGGCAGGGTTTCAACAACAAGTTCGCCGCGGGAATAAGCCTCGGCGATGCGCCGATCATCGGGTATCTCAAGCAGGACCGAGATTCCCTGCTCCCGGCAGAATCGATGAACCCGGTCATCGCCGATGCCCACGCGGTTGATGACCACGCCGAAGGGAATTCCGAGCTCCCGCACCATGTCCGCCGCGAGCTTCAGGTCATTGAGCCCGAATGGCGTCGGCTCGGTGACCAGCACGACGGCATCCGCGTCGCGCAGCGTGGCGATTACCGGGCACGAAGTCCCGGGCGGGGCGTCGAGAATCGCTGGCAGGCCGTCTTGCCGTCGCGACTTCAACGCTCGGATAAGAGGTGGAGCCATGGCCACGCCTACGTCGAGCCGACCCGTAACGAGCGTGATGTTGCCCGCCTGCATCGTTTCGACAACGCCAATCCGGCGGCCCTGTTCACGGATGGCCTTCTTCGGGCACACCTTCGTGCACCCGCCGCAGCCGTGGCACATCTCGGGGAAGAAGAGCGGTTTGGTTCCAAACGAAACGAGGGCGTGGTACTCACAGAACCGGCTGCACTCACCGCAGGCGTCGCACAGGCTTTCGTCCACCACCGGCACCGGGATGGTGACGACGTCCTCGGCCCGCGTCGTTCCCTCGAGGAAAAGGTGGACGTTGGGCTCTTCGACGTCGCAGTCGAGCAGTTGTACCGCTGAGTTCCATACCCGCGCGAGGTTCACGGCAACGGTTGTCTTGCCCGTCCCGCCTTTGCCCGATGCGACAGCAACCATCATGACGCGATTCCCCATTCCGTTATCTTGGCGTTGGGGTGCGCCAGAACGTGCGTGCCAATCGGCACTCCGGCATGCGCTGCAATCACGGAGCACTTAACCTTGAACAGAAGGAAGATGTCGTGAGGCTCATCGCTGAGCGTCTCATAGTTGCCCTGTCCTTTGGCGAGGATCAAGTCAGCCTCGGTGAATCGCCGTCTGAATTCCTGACTGCAATCGTCAAGCAGCGTGCCCGGTGCATCCGAGCCGTTGTCGACTATCTCGACGATTTCGTGAAGTCCAACAGCCCGCGCATCGGCCATGGTGGCGTCGTTGATGACCGGTTTGCCCCGCACGGCCACGGTCACCCGCGCCGGCGCAAGCTGCTCGATGAGCAGGCGGTCGAAGGCGATCTCGCCCGCGTTATCGGCCACGTACAGGATGCGCTTAGCCTCGGCAACGGCGCTTCGAAATCCGTCCTGTTCTCCAACGACAGGCTCTGTCAGGGCCCGGGTGACGGCATCGTGCACATCGAATTCTGTTACGTTACCGTTTGCTCCCATGTCGATAACATTCCCCGCAACGGCCACGCGCAACGCCGTAACCAGCGGGTCCGTCGCAGCTTCAATCTTGGATCTCAACTCAGGGAGGAGAGCCAGGGCCGTGCGGTTCTGATGGTCCTTTGCGTCGCGGTAAGGGTCCTCCATGCCGGTGGTCTTCCGGAGCAGGCGGTGGATGCGTTGCACCATGACGGGCGCCGGTCGATCCATGTTCATTTCGCCGGTCCAGCGGAGCGCCTCTCGGAGAATCCGTTCGTGGACGGCAGGGTCCGCCGACACCATCCTGGCTGCGCAAAGGGCCTGACGAATGATGCAGGGAATGCAGTCAAGATACGTTCTCATCCGCCATATTCCCGTCGGCCAAGCCGCCGTGCGGTTTCCTCGTTCACCTCGTCCTGCCAGCCATTGCGTGTCGTCTCGATGCGGTCGAACTTGGCGGTGTACGGTTTAATGTCCAGCAGCGGCGTGCCGTCCAGCACGTCGACACCATCGATGTACAGGACATTGCCCTCGCGCCGCACCAGCTCGACGATCGAGATGCCGATGGGGTTGGGACGGCAGGGCGCGCGGGTCGCGAACACGCCGTGCTCTGCGTCCTGCATGAACGGCTTGACCTTCATCTTTGCCGGCTGCGCCTGGTGGAAGTGGTAGATGATGTAGACGTGAGAGAAACCTTCCAGGTCGGTCAGCCCCTCGGCGAACTCAGGGAGCACCTCGGCCCGCCCCTGACAGCCCTTCGCATATGCCGGCTGGATTGGTGTCTGCCCAGCTACGGTATGCTCGCTGCGGAGCACGCCGATTGGCCGATAGGTTATACTCGCGTTCAATCGGCTATCCTGCTTGGTCGACGTCCTGTGTGTCCCACCAGTGCCGTTACCTTATCCAAGAGCGACCGGTACCCAGCATCGTGCTTTGTCCGTTGGTTCAATGCTCCTCCTTTGTGGTTCGCTGTCGGATTCTGGTGTTGTGGCTGTCACGGCGCTGCCCGGGTTGGTCTTCGTCCATCTGCCGGGTTATCTTATTGCGCCAGTACCGGGAGTAGAGCGCACCGACCGGGTTGTGCGCCAGCACCCGGTCCTTGACCACAAGGGTCGTAACCGGCGCTTCGGAGTTCCTCGTGAAGATGATGTCGTGTCCGATGCAGAGCCCGAGGATGATGTTGAGCTGCGTCCTGGCACGGTTCAGCAGGAGTGCCTGTGCGACCGGGTTGCACATCGCCTCGACCCGCTCCGGCATGATCTTGTCCAGGCCGAGTTTCTCTTTCTCGATGCCGCAGGCCTTGCAGCAGACTGCGCTTAACTTGAAGCGTTTCTTCAGGATGTCGTTTAGCAGCCGCGCTTCTTCGGAGAAGCCGATGCAGAAGGCGACGCCGAGGTGTTCGTAACCCAGCTCGGTAGCGAACCGTATCAGTTCCTCGAGCCGAGTCAGCTTCATGTAGTGCCGGCCTTCGAGCATGGTTGCCACCTTTGTTATCTCGAGGACGGCGGGGTCCTGGTATTTCTTCAGGACTTCATCTCGCAGCCCGAAGCAGTCCTTGCCCTGATAGCAGGCCTTGTCGTCGCACTCGGCGCAGCTCTTCATATGGCCTCCAGTCACAGCACGCGCCCGCAGCCGACTTGCTCGAATCCGTCCGGCCAGTCAAGCCGGAACTGCTCGATAGCGTGGTCGCCGGTGCAATGGCTGGGCCCAGCCTTGGAAACGCCCAGGGCTCTTAATGCCTCGATTATCCCCTTTACGTCAGCGGGACTGGCATGACCGAGGTGGAATCCACCCAGAACGAGCCAGGGCGGCTGGCCGAAGTCCTCTTTGACGCGGCGCGCGATGTTCACGACGCCGGGATGGGCACACCCGGTTATGAGGACGAGGCCCGAACCGGTCTCAAGTACCAGCGACTGCTCCTTGATTTCGTCGCCCAGTTCGCCGGTCAGCCACACCCCGGGCCAGATTGCGGCATGTCCTCTCACGGGTATGCTTGTCCCGCCCGCTGCTTTGGTTCTTGCGCCGAGTTCGGTCGCGGCTGATGCCGGCACGTAGCACGGGGCCGAGCAGAGCGGCAAGACCGATTCAAGCCCGCCGGTATGATCCCAGTGATTGTGGGAAATCACCACGGCCTCGAACGTCGCCGGGTCGATGCTCATCTGCTTGAGATTCGCCAGCAGCAGGTCCCCCTTCGCGCCCGTATCGAACAGGAGCCGGTGGCCGGCTGCGTCCACGACGCAGGCGAAGCCCCAATCCGGCGTCAGGTCTTCTTGCAGGCTTCGATTGTCATACACTATCGTAATCCGCACCGGTTCCCTGTCCATCGTTTCTCCTGTTGGCTGGCCGAGTACCAGCCAGATTAAGACTATGCCCAGAATGTCAGAACCTCGGATTCAGTTGCCAGTCATCCCCGGACCCGGTTTTATCAGCTTAACCCGCAGGTGCCGGTCGAACAGGTCGGGCAACTGGAGTTGAGCTCGGACGACCCGTTTCCACCGCCCACCGCTCCGAGTCTGGAGAACAGCTTTTCCAGCCTTGCCGACCCGCACTTGGGACACTTGATTTCTTCATCTGCCCGTTTGACCAGTTCTTCAAAGGTAGCGCCGCATTTCCGGCAGCGGAATTCATACATCGGCATTGTCTTTCACCTTTCTTACTGATTCGGATCTGATACAGCCTATTGCTTCCCGCTGCGTGTTCGCGGCCAACAGCGCGCAGTGCCGGTCTTCCTCAGGTAGTCCTCCCAGTTCATCGAGGACCGACTGCTGGTCAATTCGTGCCGCCTGCTCCAGGGTCTTGCCCTTCGCCATAATCGTCACCGCACTGGCGCAGACGACGGACGTGCCGCAGCCGTCGGTCCAGAAGGTGGCGTCAACGGCCACATCGTTCGCTATCCTGACCCAGACCTGCATCGTATCCCGCATAGCCCGGTAGCCTCACCGTAGCCGACCACGGGCGTGAGCGACCCGCGTTTCAGGGTTCTTCCACAGCGCAAGCACTGGCGGGATCATCTTCCACGCTGTCTCCGCGCCGTTCGTATCCGGTCCAGGCGCCGCGCCTTGCGGCCAACGACAAAGGCCAGGTTGCCATTTCCGAGAAGCGTGCATTCAATGTCGGAGAATCCGGCCCAACGTAGGAAACCAGCCAACTGGCCTGGCGTGTAGTACTCCTCCTTGTAGAGCTGCTCGGCAACCGAGCCTTTCACCGGGTCTACCAGCGCGACGACACCTCCTGGCGTCATCACTTTGGATAGCGCCCGCAGTACCAGCTTCGGGTGGTCAAGCTCATGGATGACGAACCGGGCAACCGCACCGCCGAAATGTCCTGTGAACGTTCCGGGCAGCAACTCCGCGTTCGCCTTCATGCATTCGGCGCCGCTCCGACGCCGGGATTTGCCGGGCAGGACTTCGGCATTGATGTCAACCCCGACGACCCTGAACCCGGCAGCTCGAGCCAGCCGGTCCGCATGCCGGCAGTCGCCGCAGCCGATTTCCAAAACCGGCTCATGCGAATCCAACAGCTTGACCAACAGACGGTGTACCTTTTGCTCGAGGCGGGGGTACAGCGTTTCGTCCTGCCGGCTACTGGCGCGGCGGCTCGATCCTGCCCGTACAGGTTGTGTTGCAGTCATCGGGACGGCGGACTGATGCATTGCCTCATTCCGGAGCGAGCAGTGTTCTGGCAGACCAGGGTCTCACGCGCCTCGGGTTATCGGTAGTCCGCACTCGGGACACTAGACTTCCTTGATCTACCCGTTTGACCGGTTCTTCAGAAGTAGCGCCGTATTTCCGGCAACGGAACTCATGCATCAGCATCGTTTGCCACCTTTCTTGCTGATTCGGGTACTATACAGCCTATTGTTTCCCGCAGCGTGTTCGCGGCCAACAGCGCGCAGTGCCGGTCTTCCTCAGGTAGTCCTCCCAGTTCATCGAGGACCGACTGCTGGTCAATTCGTGCCGCCTGCTCCAGGGTCTTGCCCTTCGCCATAATCGTCACCGCACTGGCGCAGATGACGGAGGTCCCGCAGCCGTCGGTCCAGAAGGTTGCCTCCGTTATCATGTCTGCCCTTACCCTGAGCCAGATCTGCATCGTGTCCCCGCAGGGTCCTGTGACCTGGCCGTACCCGTCCGGATAGTCCAGCGAGCCGGCGTTCTGCGGGTTCTCCCAGAGCTCCATCACCCGGGGTGAGTAGACCTTCTCCATATCCCGGATGACTCTGTCTTGAAGCCCATCGACCCAGTCGTCGCCGGCTCTGCCGGTTCTCTCGTCAGGCACCGCGCTCGCTCTCAGGGAAACCCACGGTCGACAGCACATCCGCACCAGCCGGTGCGAATGTCCAAGTCAGCAGTTCTCTCCTGACCGGCCTGAACCTCCCACCGGCTGTGACCCCAGCGATGATCTGCTTGTCTTCCAGGTGGTGGTCGCTGAACGAGAGAATCCCCTCGGACTTCAGCACGCGGACCAACTCATCCATCACTTGGCCGTGCTGTTCAAGATCGTGGAAGACGTCGTACAGCAGAACCGCGTCGAGGGACCTGCTTTCCAGCCCCGTGGCGCAGTCGGTCAGGATTCCAGTCACGTTGGCCAGTCTGCCGCCGGCAGCTCGTCGCCTGACCTGCTTGACCATTTGTGGTTTGACGTCCGCCGCATAGACCCGGCCGGTCTCGCCGACGAGCCTCGCGGCGGCGATGCTGTGGCCGCCGACCCCGCAGCCGAAGTCGAGCACGCGCCAACCAAGCCGAAGGCCCACCTCCTTCAGTTTCCCTCGGGGCGGCTGCAGCCAGTCCCGGATTCTGAAGAAGAGAAGCTCCCCCACCGGGTTGAGGTCATTCCTTCTGCTGGTTGCCACGTTCGACTGTTGCCGCTAGACCCAATGTCCCTCAACGTCAGCCGAGTCTGCCGGCTTGAGCTTCCCGGCCTTGAAAGCCTCCACCGCGGCCGCAACCGTGGGCTGGTCGGCATTGTACACCTTGATCCCGGCTGCGGAGAGCACCCTGAAGGCCTTGGGCCCGCAGTGCCCGGTCACGAGAGCTTTGGCCCCGGACCGGGCCACGGTTTCCGCTGCCTGGATGCCCGCGCCCTGCGCCGCGTTCAGGCTCTGCTGGTTGTCAACGAACTCGACGGTCCCGCTGTCGATATCGTAGACAAGAAACCCCGGAGCCCGGCCAAACCGGGCATCGAGCGGTGAATCCAGTGTGCTCCCGGATGCTGTGAAGGCCACTTTCATTTTTTCTCCTTCTGCTGTTAGAGCTGCGGCACGGCGACCACGCCCGCCGACGGCGGGCGCGGTCGCCTGGTGCAGGTTACTTGGACTTCGACCCAGTGCCGGCCTCAAGCTCGGCAAGCCGTTTGTCGATGGCTTCGAGTCCCGCGCGGACTGCCTTGGCTTCGCTCTTGAGCGCCTGTTTTTCGGTCTCCGCGTCGGGCGCCTGGTAGGGCACGGCGTAGCCGCCGTAGGGTGCGGCGTAGCCGCCAAACCCCGTCCAGCCCGGCGCGCCGGTGCCGTAGAACCCGTTGCGCCATCCGGAACCGCCGCCCCCGAAACCTCGACCTCGGCCTCGACCGAAGCCCATTCCGAAACCGCGTCCGAACGCGGGATTCGCGAAGCCGGGCGCTCCGTACCCGGCGCAGTATCCGGCCCCTCGGCCGGTCATCGGACCCATCCCACCGGGTCCGGTTCTATCTCCTCTTGGCATTTCGTTTCCTTTCTTTCTTGCTATTCTCTTACCATTCCGACGCCACACGTCGGGCACTTCTGCTCGACGCAGGGAACGCCGCGTTCATGCGGCACGCGCAGCCCGCACTTTGGGCACACGCAGTTGCCTGCCGGTCCTGCCGCTTTGGGTCCGCCCATCCGGCCACGTCCTTGGCTTCCTTGCCCAAGTCCCCGTCCGCCCAAACCCATTCCGCTGCCACCTTTGGGTCCGGTTCCATCTCCTCTTGGCATTTGGTGCTCCTCTGTCTGTCCGACTACTTTCTGACCATTGTGGTCCCGCACTTGGGGCACTTCCGTTCGATGCAGGGAACCCCTCGTGCGTGCGGTACGCGCAGCCCGCACTTCGGGCACACGCAGAAGCCAGCCGGCCCTGCCGCCTTCGGGCCGCCCATGCTGCCCAAGCCGCGCCCCTGCGTCCGGTCGCCGCCCTGCCTTATCCTTATGCCGCGTCTTCCTTTCATGTCACTCCTCCTGATGGCGACCACGCATCCCGTGGAAGCGATGCCGGCGACGGCGACAGCAACCCGGCATGGCAAACGCATCGCCGACCAGTTCGCTGCTCAGCCATGCCCGGATGATTTCATTCAGGTCGCCGGCTACGAACGGAATCACCCGTATGCCCTGGCTCACCACCATGTCGTGTAGGGGCCGCGAGACCGCGCCGCAGACGAGCGTGCTGATTCCCAGCTCGGCCAGCCGCAGGACCCGGTTCACCGGCATGCCGTCGAGTTGGACTTCCTGCGCCTCGCCGACCAACCGGCCGGCCCTGGCCTCGACGACGCTGACTACCCTCGTCACATCGAAGACCGGCGCTATCCGGTTGTTCCATGAGGCAAAGGCCGCTTTCATTCCCCGGCACCTCGGGTCTTCATTGGCCTGTCTAGTGCACCAAGTGTGCCCGACCGACTCGCGAACGACGGAAAGCTGTTACCGCTGAGTTTTCATGTGGTTAGGCGGCATGCAGTGTTGGAGAGCCATTGGTTACAGTAGCAATTGTGCGACCGCTGTGTCAGACGAGTGAAGCGGAAATGCTACTCTACTTTGCTTCTGCGAGAGCGGCCGTCTTGTGCCGGGTGACTGATTCCAAGCTGTTTCATCTTGCGAAACAGGGTGGTCTTGTGGATGCCGAGTTCCTTCGCGGCGGCGAGGCGGTTGCCGC
>CAYOCZ010000004.1:25310-27761 GCA_964402475.1 uncultured bacterium
AACAGGGTGGTCTTGTGGATGCCGAGTTCCTTCGCGGCGGCGAGGCGGTTGCCGCCGGTGTGCTCCAGGGCTTTCCGGATGGTCTCAGCTTCGATGAGATTTCGGGCCCTGCGCATGTCGGGGCGGCTTGGGACACGATCCGAAATGCCGGGCATTTGGCCTCCGCGGCCCCTGTCCGACAGTGCGGTCATGTCCCCGCCCGGCCTGGTCAACTCTGCAGGCAGGTGTTCGATACCGATGGGCCCGCTGCTGCAGAGGACGAAAGCCCGTTCAATGACGTTCTCCAGTTCGCGTACGTTTCCCGGCCAGTCGTAGGCCATGAGCAGAGACAAGGCCTCGACGTCGATGCCGGTTATCGACTTGCCGTGCAGACGGTTGAACCGGGCGATGAACTGGTCGGCAATCAGCGGGATGTCTTCCTTGCGGCGGCGCAACGGCGGCAGTTCGACGCGGACGACATTCACACGGTAGTAGAGGTCTTCGCGAAAGACCTGCTGCCGAACCAGCGCGCTGAGGTCCTTGTTGGTGGCGACCATCACCCGGGCATCGGTCGTCTCAGAACGGGTTGAGCCGAGCGGCTCGAAAGCCCGCTCCTGCATCACCCGCAAAAGCCGCACCTGAAGGGCCGGGCTCATTTCGCCGATCTCGTCGAGCAGGAGCGTGCCGCCGCGGGCCAGCGCGAAACGTCCGGGCTTATCCTTGCTCGCGCCGGTGAATGCGCCCGCCTTGTAGCCGAAGAGTTCGGACTCAAGCAGCGTGTCAGGCAGCGCGCCGCAGTTCACGGCGATGAAAGGTCCCTTGCCGTGCGGGCTCAGCGAGTGGATTGTCTTCGCCACCAGTTCCTTTCCGGTCCCGCTTTCGCCGAGGATGAGGACCGTGCTGGGGCTGGCAGCGATGGCGGGTAGTACCTCGAATACCCGTTGCATCAGCGGGCTGTGACTCACGAGGTCGCCCATATGGAAACGTCCGGCCAGCTCTTGACGCAGAGTTTCCACCTCGCTCAGGTCACGGAAGGTCTCGGCCCCGCCGACGACCTTTCCCTTCGCGTCGCGCATGATTGCCGTGGAGACGCTTATTGGTATGCGCTCGCCGTCCGCGGTGATGATGTAGCAGGATTTCCCCACCACCGGCTTGCCGGTCTTGATGCTGTGCTTCAGCGCACAGTCCTCCTCGCACATGCTGGAGCGGAACACCTCTGAGCAGTGCCGGCCGATGGCTTCCCGGCGCCGAGTTCCGGTTATTTCCTCTGCGGCACGATTGAACGAGGTGATGCGCCAGTTCATATCCACGGTGAACACACCGTCCGAGATGCTCTCAAGGATCGCCTCGGTGCGAGTGGCCGGGCGCGTCCGCCGGCCGATTCGTGCTGAGCGCATGGTGGACTGGAATTATACAGCCGGCCGGCGGGCGAACAAGCTCCGGGATACCCCCGTAATCCGACATTGAACCACCAGGACACCAAGGTTTGTCCTGCTCGTTTCTACGGTGGCGAAGCCACACGGAGTCGAAGGAACGCCAAGATCCGGAGGGACTATCCGCAGATTTCGCAGATGACGCAGATGGCACGCACTGTCGGACAGGGGCCGCAGAGGCCAAGTGTCACCCCGACGTCGATGGAGGGGTCTCTCAGGACTATCCACAGACTGCGCAGGGCCAGGCCCGCGTCCGACTATCCGCCAATCTACAATCCTCAATCCAAAATCTCTCTGAAGGCTTCCGGCAACGTTCGTCGGAACGTTCCTCTCGACGTATTCCAGATTGTTACCTCGAGTGTGTTCTGGAAGGTGTACTCAAAGGCGTCGTAGCGCGGGTCGCTGAGTGCGTCCGCGAACGCGTCTCACGTCGGGTCGCGACCTGTTCCGGAACTCGTTTGTGACGAAGTTCCCGGCATCGTTCGCGCAGAAGTTCGGGAAGAAGGTCATCGCGAAGTCCCTCGCATTGTCCGCTATGAAGTCTCTTTCAAGGTCTCTTCAGAAGGCATGTCGAAAGCTACCTGGGGGGCACGGGAGGGTATTCAAGCCAGATTGGGGTTAGGGAATTGGGATTAGGGGACTTAGGCTGGATTCCACCCGCCGCCGGAATGTGCGCTATAATGCACATTGAGACTCGGGCGCGAGCCGCAACCCTGACCGTCCGCGCCCGCTCCGCCAAATCTACAATCTCACATCTGCAATCTGAACTGCCTCGGCGTGCGCTCAATCCGGTTACGGTCCCCGAGTACTCCTGAGTCTGTTGCTCTTCACAGTGCAACTCCTTTCATCGGTATTAGAGAAACCACGACCCCAAGACGTAACATCCCGGCGCGGGACATGAACGAATTGCCCTCAATTCGTATCGTGTCCCAAGCCGCCAAATTGGCTAACTTCCTCGTCGCTCATCGCTTATCGCTCTATCGCCTGTTTCGACAGCCACTCCCCGGTTAGTTGGGGGAGCCCTTCGCCCCTGAGCAGC
>CAYOCZ010000005.1:0-23064 GCA_964402475.1 uncultured bacterium
CCAGCGTCAATGCCGCCTTCGCGTCGAATCCGCGATCCTATATCGGGATTCGGGGTGCCGCGGATTCTTGACGCTTGGGGTTTTTGGGCTATAGTTCACTGCCCGCGTCGGCGGACCCCGGCGTGGATGCGCCGACATAGCTCAGTTGGCAGAGCAGTGGTTTTGTAAACCACAGGTCGGGGGTTCGAATCCCTCTGTCGGCTGGCTATTGAGAAGTTTGCGGTCGGGTACCCGAGTGGTCAAAGGGGGCAGACTGTAAATCTGCTGGCAATTGCCTACGGAGGTTCAAATCCTTCCCCGACCATGCCTGCCCGAGGCCGGTTCTTGCTGCACCGGCTCGGCGGCAGTCCGCACCCCAGTCGGCTGCGGATGTTCGACAACCGGGAGACCGTCGGCACTGCTTTGCGTGCGGGCGTGGTGTAGTGGTAGCACAACAGCCTTCCAAGCTGTTTGCGTGGGTTCGACTCCCATCGCCCGCTGTACCGAACAGGTGTCAGGACTGCCCCGGCTGTAGTCACGGCCGAAGCGCCGTGGTGATGTTGGTCAGTACAACAGGTCAGGCCCGGAGAAATACGCACTCGCCGGGCTGAGGAACTGAGCGCCAGGACGGCCCAGCGGCCGTCGGGCGGCGTTCGTATTTAGTTATTGACACGGCGTAGGTTATCCATATAATTCCCTGCACCGGTCACGCCCATGTAGCTCAGTCGGTAGAGCACTTCCTTGGTAAGGAAGAGGTCGCCGGTTCAACTCCGGCCGTGGGCTCATTGTTGTCCAGTCTTGAAGAGGTTACAGTTCATTGAGAACCAGCAGCTAATTCCGTAAGGAGGAATGGCCAAATGGCGAAGGAAAAATTCGCGCGAACCAAGCCGCACGTCAACGTCGGCACCATTGGTCACGTTGACCACGGAAAGACGACGCTGACCGCGGCGATCACCAAGGTCCTCGAGCAGAAGGGCCTGGCGGAGTACAAGAGCTATGATGATATCGCAAAGGCCAGCGAGTCGCAGGGCCGCCGCGACGAGACCAAGATCCTGACCATCGCGGTCGCGCACGTCGAGTACCAGTCGGAGAAGCGGCACTACGCGCACATCGACTGCCCGGGTCACGCCGACTATATCAAGAACATGATTACCGGCGCGGCGCAGATGGACGGCGCCATCCTGGTAGTTTCGGCCGCCGACGGCCCGATGCCTCAGACTACCGAGCACGTGCTGCTGGCCACCCAGGTGAACGTCCCGTCGATGGTCGTCTACCTGAACAAGGTGGACCTCGTCGATGACCCGGACCTGATTGAACTGGTCGAGCTCGAAATCCGCGACATCCTCACCAAGTACGGTTTCCCCGGCGACAAGACGCCGATTATCCGGGGCAGCGCGTTGAAGGCAATCTCCGCCGACTCCGGTCCGGACTTCGACTCGATTCTCAAGCTGATCGAAGCCCTCGATACGTTCATCCCCGAGCCGGTACGCGACATTGACAAGCCGTTCCTGATGCCGATTGAGGACATCTTTTCGATTACCGGCCGCGGCACGGTAGTGACCGGACGAGTTGATCGCGGCGTGCTCAAGGCCGGCGAGGACGTCGAGATCATCGGTTTCGGCAAACACGACAAGGTCGTGGTCACGAGCGTCGAGATGTTCCGCAAGATACTCGAGGACGCGCGGGCCGGCGATAACGTCGGGCTGTTGCTCCGCGGCGTGGCCAGGGACGAGGCCGAACGCGGCATGGTGATTGCCAAGCCGGGTTCGATCAAGCCGCACAAGAAGTTCAAGGGTGAGGTGTACATCCTGACCAAGGAAGAGGGCGGCCGCCACACGCCGTTCTTCCCCGGCTACCGGCCGCAGTTCTACATCCGGACCACCGACGTCACCGGCAGCTGCACGCTGCCCGCCGGCGTCGAGATGGTTATGCCGGGCGACCATGTCACGATGGACATCGAATTGATCAGCGAAGTGGCTCTGGAGCAGAACTCGAAGTTCGCAATTCGTGAAGGCGGCCGCACCGTCGGCGCCGGCACCGTCATCCAGATCGTCGAGTAGCCGAGCGACATGCGGACTTTCGTGACGCTGGCGTGCACGGAGTGCAAGAACCGGAACTATCACACGACCAAGAACAAGAAGCGGACCGAGCGCTTCGCACTCAAGAAGTTCTGCCCGGCGTGCCGGAAGCATACCTCGCACAAGGAGGTCAAATAGGCCAGTAGCTCTAACGGCAGAGCGGCGGACTCCAAATCCGTAGGTTGGGGGTTCAAATCCCTCCTGGCCTGTAGCTTAACATGAAGAGCCTTTTCAAGCGGATAAGAAACTACCTGGCTGACGTCTGGGCCGAGATGCGGAAGGTCTCGTGGGTCAAGCGCAAGGAGCTGCTTACCACGACGCTGGTCGTCATTGTCTTCTCGTTCGTGATGGCGGTATTCATCGGGGTCGCCGATCTCATCTTCTCCCGGCTGCTGAACCTGGTCCTCAAGTAGGCCGCGAACCGCGCATGAAGTTCTACGTCGTCCACACCTACACCGGCCGCGAGAAGCGGGTGAAGGAGCTGATCGAGAAGACGATCGAGCGCCTGAACCAGCCCGGTCTGTTCGGCCGCGTGATAATGCCGGCCGAGAAGGTCGCGCGGGTGCGCAAGTCGAAGATCGTCGCCGAGGAGCGCCGGCTCTACCCGGGCTACATCGTCGTCGAGATGGATTTGAACGAGCAGTCTCTCTCTCTGGTTACCTCGATCCCGGGTGTGACCCACCTGCTGGGGACGAAGGTCGAGCCGATGGCCTTGTCCGAGGACGAGGTGACGGCCATGCTCGAGCAGATCGAGCGGGGACGCGATCAGGCCGAGCCCGAGGCGCCGTTTGAGAAGGGCGAGAATGTCAAGGTGGCCAAAGGACCGTTTGCCGGGTTCACGGGAACGGTCGATGAACTCTTCACTGAACGCCGACGGGTGAAGATCATCGTCACGGTTTTCGGTCGGCCCACACCGATTGACCTGGACTTCCTCGACGTCCAGCCGATCTGAGTTTAGGAGGAGCGAGTAATGGTTAAGAAGGTTGCGGCGGTCGTGAGACTCCAGATCCCGGCCGGTCAGGCAACCGCGGCACCGCCGGTCGGCCCGGCCTTGGGCCAGCACGGAGTGAACATTGCGGAGTTCATCAAGTCCTTCAATGAGGCGACCCGCAAGGAGACTCCCGGCATGGTGATCCCGGTCATCCTGACCGTGTACTCGAATCGGAAGTTCACGTTCGTCACCAAGACACCACCCGCGTCCGTACTCCTGAAGCAGGCTGCCGGCCTGGCCAAGGGCTCAGGAGAGCCGAACCGCGCAACGGTCGGCACGGTCAGCCGCAAGGCTGTCCGGGAGATCGCGGAACGGAAGATGCGTGATTTGAACGCGGCGGACATCGATGCCGCGATGAAGGTTATCGAAGGCACTGCCCGCGCGATGGGCATGACGGTGGCGGAATCATGAGGCGTCACAGCAAACGGTTCCGCTTGCTTGAGGAGAAGCTCGATCACCAGCAGCTTCATCCGCTGGCCGAGGCGGTGCAAGTGGTCAAGCAGAACGCGACAGCCAAGTTCGATGAATCGGTCGACGTCGCCATCAAGTTGGGAATCAACCCAAAGAAGACCGACCAGCTCGTTTCGGGCACGGTCTCGCTGCCCAACGGCACCGGCAAGCAGGTCAGGGTGCTCGTCTTCGCCAAGGGCGAAAAGCAGGACGAGGCCAGGGCGGCCGGGGCCGACCACACGGGTTTCGAAGACCTGGTCGAGAAGGTCAAGGGCGGCTGGTTCGATTTCGACGTCGCGGTGGCCACGCCGGACACGATGTCGGCGGTGGGCCGGCTGGGCAAGATGTTGGGCCCGCGCGGCCTGATGCCATCGCCCAAGACCCAGACCGTGACGTTTGACGTGTTACCGACCGTGAAGAGTCTGAAGGCGGGCCGGATCAAGTACCGGACCGATAAGACCGGCAATATTCACGCGCTGGTGGGCAGGGCGTCGTTCGAGCCGGACAAGCTCACCGAGAACGTCCGCAGCTTCGTCGCCGAGGTCGTCCGGGCCAAGCCGGCGACGGCCAAGGGGCAGTTCGTGCGCAACATCGTGCTGTCGTCGACAATGGGACCGGGCGTCAGAGTCGACGCCCGCGAGTTCCTCGAGACAGCCAGGAAGGAAGCTTAGCCATGCCCAAGCAGGTGAAGGTTGATGCGGTAGCCGGGCTGAAGGACAGGATCAGCCGGGCGTCGGCGCTGTACTTCATTGACTTCACGAAGCTCGCCGCCAACGACTTCAACGTCCTTCGCCGGAAGCTGGGTGAGTCGAAGGTCACGGTGCGGGTCGTGAAGAACCGGCTGGCGCTGCGGGCGCTGACCGAGAGCGGCGTGCCGGCCGACATCGGGGAGTTCCTGATCGGGCCCACTTCGCTCGTCTTTGCCGGCGACGACCCGGTTGCACCGGCCCGGACCATCCGCGAGCAGATGCGGAAGATGGTAGCCCTGAAGGTCAAGGGCGCGTACCTGGACCGCGTGCTGTACCCGGCAGACCGTTTCGACTTCATAGCGGCGCTGCCGACCAAGGCTGAACTGCACGGCGAGGTGGTTGGAGTGCTGCAGGGCCCGATCTGGGGGCTGGTGATGAGCCTCGACGGGCTGCTGTCCGAGGTGGTTTGGGTGCTCGACCAGGTCAAAGACCGGCCGACGGACGCGGCTCCGGTTCCCGCCCCCGAGGCTCCGGCTGCAGCGTGAGATAGAGTTGAAAACAGAATTGCTGCTTCATAACGACGGATCGATAGGAATGCCGCGGTCGCTTGCGGCAGTTTAACAGTCCAGGAGGATTGATGGCGGAAACCAAAATCCAGCAGGTCATCGAGACAATCGAAGGCCTGACAGTTACCGAATTGGCAGAGCTGGTGAAGACCCTGAAGGAGAAGTTCGGCGTGTCGGCTCCGGCGTTCATGGCGGCCGGGCCGATGCCGGCAGCCGGCGCCGCCGACCCGGCGGAAGCGAAGGCAGAGGAGCAGAGCGAGTTCACCGTGACGCTGGTGTCGGTCGGCGATAAGAAGATCCAGGTGCTCAAGGAGCTGCGCGTGGTTACCCAGCTGGGGCTGAAGGAAGCCAAGGACATCATCGATAAGACCCCGAGCGTGGTCAAGGAGAACGTGTCGAAGGAAGACGCCGCCAAGATCAAGGCGAAGCTCGAAGATGTAGGCGCCAAGGTCGAGGTCAAGTAGAAGCGGCGAGTGACTAGAGTCGGCATCGCGGCTGGCAATTCACATCAGTTTGTCCGGGTATCGGCCAATCACGGGGGAGGCTCGCAGAATGGAACAGCTAGACTTCTCTAGGAGCACCACTCACTTAGAGATCCCGAGCCTGCTTTCGCTGCAGCTCGATTCGTTCCGGGAGTTCGCCCAGTTCGACACCGAACCGGCGCGGCGCGAGCCGCGCGGGTTGCAGGGCGTGCTCAAGGAAACGTTCCCGATTGAGGACGCGCACAAGAACTTCCGGCTCGAGTACGTCGGCTACAATTTCGGCGAACCGAAGTACTCGCCGGGCGAGGCCATGGCCAAGGGCGTTAACTACTCGATGCCCCTCAAGGTCGTGTTCCGGATGGTCAAGAAGGAGTTCACCGCCGCCGAAGGGCAGGACGGCCCCTGCACCGAGAAGGTCAAGGACATCCTCGAACAGGAGGTCTTTGTCTGCGAGCTGCCGTGGATGACGGGGAGCGGGACGTTCATCATCAACGGCGTCGAGCGGGTGATCGTCAGTCAACTCCATCGGTCCCCGGGCGTGTACTTCTCCCGCGCCGCCCACGAGTTCTCGGCGCTGCTGGTTCCGCTGCGCGGTGCCTGGTTCGAGTTGGTGGTGGACAAGCACAACTCGATGGTCGTCCTGCTCGATCGGAAGCGCCGGATTTCGGCCGCGACCTTCATGCGGGCAATCGGTTACTCCCACGAAGACATCATCGAGAAGCTCTACCCGGTCGTCCAGCGGCCGTTCGCACCCGGCCAGGTCGTCGCCCGCGACATCAAGTCCGAATCGGGCGAATCCTGGGCGCGTGCCGGCGAGTACGTGACCGAGGGGCTGCTCGAATTCCTGTCGTCCAAGGGTGTCACCGAAGGGTGGGTAGTGGAGGGCAGCCCGGCGGGACTCGACATCATCGCCAACACGCTGCGCTCGGATCGCACCACGTCAAAGGAAGACGCCATTAAGCGGATCTACTACCGGCTGCGTTCGATTGCGCCCCATTCGATTGAACTGGCCGAGTCGGTAATCCTGGGCATGCTCTTTGACCGGAGGCGGTTCGACCTCGGTGCGGTCGGCCGGTACAAGCTCAACCAGCGGCTGATGGCCAAGGTGCCGCTTACCGAGACCGGACTGCTGCAGAAGGATGTGCTGGCGATTGTCTCGCACCTGCTGCTGTTTGCCGGTGAAGGCCGGCTGTACCAGATTCGGTACCACGCCGGCTCGGCCGAGGAACGGGACAAGGCCTTCGTCGAGCTCAAAGAGCAGGAGCTGCTGCCCGATCGGTATCACTGGTACGAGCGCCGGGCCGAACTCGAGATGACCTACTACGAGGAGGGCCGCGGCAAGCAAGCCGAGAAGACCATCGCCGCCAAGGGCCGGAGGATGGTTGCCGAGCCGGTCCGGTACCAGGCCGACGACGTCGACCACCTCTCAGCCCGTCGGGTGAAGCGGGTGGGCGAGCTGCTCCAGAGCCAATTCCGCACCGCGCTGATGCAGCTGGCGCAGAACATCCGGGAGCGGGCCGCCTTCATCGACGACAGCCTGCTGACGCCTCAGGAGTTGGTTAACACGCGGGTCGTGGCCAATGCCATCATGCAGTTCTTCACCCAGAGCCAGCTCTGCCAGTTCATGGAGCAGACCAACCCGCTGACCGAGTTGACGCACAAGCGACGAGTGTCGACGCTGGGTCCGGGCGGCCTGACCAAGGAGACGGCGGGCTTCGAGGTGCGGGACGTTCACTACTCCCACTACGGGCGGATCTGTCCGATTGAGACGCCGGAAGGACCCAACATCGGTCTGATATCGACCGTTGCCACCTATGGGCGGGTCGACCAGTACGGGTTCATGACTACGCCATACTGGCGGGTGAACGACGGCAAGGTTATGGTCGGCAAAGGCAGAGAGATCCACCTCAACCCGGACGAAGAGGACCACTACGCGATTGCCCAGGCTACGAGCAAGCTGACGCCAGGACGCCGTTTCGCCGACGAGAATGTGATCTGCCGCCGCAAGGGTGACGTCGTGTCCCTGCCGCCGGATCAGGTCGACTTCATGGACGTGTCGCCCAAGCAGATTTTCGCGCCTTCGACGGTGATGGTTCCCTTTCTGGAGCACGATGACGCTGACCGGGCGCTGATGGGTGCCAACATGCAGCGTCAGGGCGTGCCGCTGCTCCTGCCGGAGAAGCCGCTGGTCGCGACCGGCGTCGAGGGCAAGTTCGCGGCCGAGTCGGGCGCGGTGCTGCTTGCGCCGGACGAGGGAGTGGTCATACGGGTGGATGCGCGCACTGTCGTCCTGCGCAGCGACCGCGGGCCGACCGAGTTCAAGCTCAGGAAGTACAAGAAGTCAAACCAGTACACCTGCCTGTCGCAGCGGCCGGTGGTACGGGCCGGGGACCGCGTGAAGAAGGGCGACCTGCTGGCGGACGGGCCGGCCACCCAGGACGGCCAGCTCGCCCTGGGCCGCAACGTGCTGGTCGCGTTCGTGCCGTGGCGCGGCTACAACTACGAAGACGCGATCATCGTTTCCGAGGACCTGATCAAGGACGACGGCTTCACCTCGATCCAGCTCCTCGAGTTCGAAATCCAGGCCCGCGAGACCAAGCTTGGTTCAGAGGAGATTACCCGCGACATCCCGGGCGCGACCGAGGACGAGCTGCGCAACCTGGACGAGTTCGGGGTCATCCGGCTCGGTGCAGAGGTCGGACCCGGCGACATCCTTGTTGGCCGGATCACACCCAAGGGCGAGACCGAGTTCACACCCGAGGAGCGGCTGCTGCGCGCCATCTTCGGCGAGAAGGCGGCCAACGTCCGGGATACGTCGATGCGCGTGGAACCGGGCGTGTTCGGCGTCGTGATCGAGCAGCGCATCCTGAGTCGCAAGCTCGGGGACGCGATGAACCGGCGGCTCGAGAAGGAACGCGTGACCGAAGCAGGCCACCGGTACGACCTGAAGAAGGAGTTCCTGCAGGAGCGCCGGGCCGAGCGGCTGCGGGCGGTGCTGCGCGGACAGAAGGCGGCGGCCAATGCCAAGGACGGCCGCGGCAAGATTTTGCACAAGGCCGGGCAGCCGATGACCGACGAGTTCCTGCGGTCAGAGGAGTTTCCAGGCGTCCACAACACAGAACAGCTCGTGTCGAGCCCGAAGCTCCAGCTCGGAATCCGGTCGGCGATGAAGGACTACGACGATGCGCTGACCGAGGCCGACAAGGAACGGAAGCAGGAGATCGAGCGGGTGTCGCGCGGGGACGAGTTGCCGCACGGCGTGCTGAAGTGGATAACGATATTCATCGCCCAGAAGCGCAAGCTCTCCGTTGGCGACAAGATGGCTGGCCGCCACGGCAACAAGGGTGTGGTCTCGAAGGTGCTACCGGTGGAGGATATGCCCTACATTTCGGTCGAGGCCGAGAACAAGCACGCAAGCGAGACGATCCGCGGCATGCGCGGCATGCCGGTGGACATGATTCTCAACCCGCTCGGCGTGCCGTCCCGCATGAACCTCGGACAAGTGCTGGAGACTCACCTCGGCTGGGCGGCGAAGGTGCTCGGCTACCAGGCGCTCTGCCCGGTATTCGAGAGCGCGACGCCGGAGGAAATCAAGGCGGAGCTGCGCAAGGCCGGTCTGCCCGAGGACGGCAAGATCGTGATGTACGACGGCCGGACTGGGAATCGGTTCGGCGGTACGATCACC
Source organism: uncultured bacterium (assembly GCA_964402475.1). Taxonomy (GTDB): domain Bacteria; phylum Hydrothermota; class Tepidihabitantia; order Tepidihabitantales; family Tepidihabitantaceae; genus UBA2258. The sequence continues at coordinate 8,921 of CAYOCZ010000005.1, forward strand.
GTCGGCATGATGTACATGGTCAAGCTCATCCATATGGTGGACGACAAGATTCACGCCCGCTCGACCGGCCGCTACTCGCTCATCACCCAGCAGCCGCTGGGGGGCAAGGCGCAGTTCGGCGGCCAGCGGTTCGGCGAGATGGAAGTCTGGGCGCTTGAGGCGTACGGTGCCGCCCACGCGCTCCAGGAGATGCTGACCATCAAGTCCGATGACGTCGACGGACGCAGTGCGCTCTACGAGTCCCTGATTCGGGGCAAGAACCCGCCCCGGCCCCGGACACCGGCCTCATTTGCCGTGCTGGTCAAGGAGCTGCAGGGACTCGGGCTGGAACTCATCCCCGAGCGGGGAAAGGAGACGGCATGATGACGGACCGGGATTTCTTCGACTTCGACTCGCTGCGGCTGCGAATCGCCTCGTCCGAGACGATCCGGAGCTGGTCGAGCGGTGAGGTGGTCAAGCCCGAGACCATCAACTACCGGACGCAGAAGCCGGAGCGCGACGGGCTGTTCTGCGAGCGGATTTTCGGACCGGTCAAGGACTACGAGTGCAACTGCGGTAAGTACAAGAAGATCCGGTACAAGGGCATCGTCTGCGACCGGTGCGGCGTCGAGGTCACGACCTCGGCGGTCCGCCGGCAGCGGATGGGGCACGTCGAACTGGTCGTGCCGGTAGCCCACACGCTTTTCTACCAGGTTCCGCCCTCGAAGATCGGCCTGATGCTCGCGCTCTCCATCAACCAGGTCGAGACGGTCCTGAACTACGAAGCCTACGTTGTCATCGAGCCCGGCAACTCGCCCTACAAAAAGATGGACCTCATCACCGAGGAAGAGCTGAAGAAGATCGGCGACAAGTCCGAGGGGTTCGAGGCGGCCGGCGGCGCGCCGGCGCTGAAGCTTCTGCTGTCGCGGATCGAACTCGACGACCTGGCCGCGGAACTGCGCGCGAGAATCAAGCACGAGACCTCGCGCCGGTTCAACCTGCTCCGGCGGCTGCGCGTGGTCGAGGCGTTCCGTTCTTCAGGCGCGCGCCCGGAGTGGATGATCCTCGACGTGCTGCCGGTGATCCCGCCCGACCTGCGGCCGCTGGTACCGCTCGAAGGCGGCCGTTACGCCACGTCGGATCTGAACGACCTGTACAAGCGGGTGATTGTCCGCAACAACCGGCTCAAGCACCTGCTGTCAATCCGGACCCCGGACATCATCCTCAAGAACGAGAAACGGATGCTGCAGGACGCGGTTGACACTCTCTTCTCCAACGAGACTAGGCCGCGGCCGGTCCGGGGCCGGGGTAACCGGCCGCTCAAATCGCTCTGCGAGGCGCTGCGGGGCAAGCAGGGCCGGTTCCGCCGCAACCTACTCGGCAAGCGCGTGGACTACTCGGGCCGTTCGGTCATCGTCGTTGACCCGGCGTTGAAGCTCCACCAGTGCAGCCTGCCCAAGGAAATGGCGCTCGAGCTGTTCAAGCCGATGATTCTGCGGAGACTCGAGGAACGCCGCCTGGCCGAAAGCGAACGCGGGGCGAAAAGCATGTACCGGCGCGAGGCGCCGGAGGTCTGGGAGGTGCTTGAGGAAGTCACCAAGGACCACCCGGTGATGCTGAACCGCGCACCGACGCTGCACCGGGTTTCGGTCGAGTCGTTCTTCCCGATTCTGGCTGAGCACCGGGCGATCGGTATCCACCCGCTGGTCTGCCCGCCGTTCAACGCCGACTTCGACGGCGACACGATGTCGGTCCACGTGCCCCTGACGCCGGAGGCGATACTCGAGGCCTCGGTGTTGCTGCTTTCGTCGCACAATATCCTCTCCCCGGCGCACGGCCGGCCGCTGATGACGCCGTCGCAGGACATCGTCATCGGGGTCTACTACATCACCAAGAAACGGTCGGACCGGACCGAGTCGGTCGGTTCGTTCGACGATTTCGAAACCGTCCACTCGGCCTACGACCTGGGCGAGCTCGATATCCACGACCCGATCAAGTTCCGGTACAATGGCAAGATGCATGACACAACCGTGGGCCGGGTGCTGTTCAACGAAGTGCTGCCCGGGCAGCTCCGGTTTGTGAACGAGGACTATCCCAAGGACAAGCTGGTGGCGCTCGTTGACACCTGCAGCCGGACGCTGGGACTGGAAGTGACCGCACAAGTGCTCGACGCGGTTAAGGACCTCGGGTTCGAACAGGCGACGCGCTCCGGGCTTTCCATCGGCGTCGACGACGTCGTGGTCCCCAAGGAGAAGTACGCCATCCTCGACCGGAGCGAGCGAGACCTGAAGAAGGTGCACAAGGCCTATGACCGCGGTCTGATGACCGACGCCGAGAAATACAACCTCGTCGTCAACACCTGGACCTTGGCGACTGCCGAGGTCGAAGAGGCGCTGATGAAGCGGCTGAGTGAGGACCAGGCCGGCTTCAATCCGGTGTTCATGCTCATCGACTCGGGCGCGCGCGGCTCGCGGACCCAGGCCGCCCAGATCGGCGGCATGCGCGGGCTGATGGCCAAGCCGCAGCGCCGGTCGGTCGGCGAGGAGGTTATCGAGACGCCGATCAAGAGTTCCTTCCGCGAGGGGCTGTCGGTCTGGGAGTACTTCATTTCGACCCATGGCGCGCGCAAGGGACTGACCGACACCGCGCTCAAGACCGCCGAGGCCGGGTACCTGACCCGCCGGCTGGTCGACGTGGCGCAGGACGTGGTCATCACCACTGAGGATTGCGGCACGATTCTCGGACAGGAGGTCACGGCGCTGCGCGAGGGCGCCGACATTGTCGAGCCGCTGTCCGAGCGTATCGCCGGTCGGTTCTCACTCGATGACGTTGTCAACCCGGTGTCGGGCGAGGTAGTTGTCCATTCCGGTGAAGAGATCAGCGACAAGGCGGCCGAGGAGATCGAGAACTACGGTATCGAATCGGTGCGAGTGCGGTCGGTTCTCACCTGTGAAGCGAAGGCCGGCCTTTGCGTCAAGTGCTACGGCAGGAACATGGCGACTGGATCAGTCGTCGAGATCGGCGAGGCGGTCGGCGTCGTTGCCGCCCAGTCCATCGGCGAGCCGGGCACCCAGCTGACCCTCAAGACCTTCCACGTCGGCGGCGTCGCCTCGCGCGTGGCCGAGCAGACCAAGGCGACCGCGAGGTTCGCGAGCAAGGTGAAATACGAAGGGCTCGTGACGGTCAAACGGACCGACGGCGAGACTGTCGCCCCCGACCAAGGCCGGTTGGTGCTCACCGCGCCGGACCGGATGGTCCCGTTTAACGTGCCGGCCGGCGCGAACGTCCGGGTCCACGATGGCCAGGAGGTCAAGGAAGGCGACACCCTGTTCGAGTGGGAGCCCTACTCGATACCGATTCTGGCCCGCTCCAAGGGTCAGATCGCATATCACGACGTCGAGGTCGGAGTGACGCTGCGCGAGGACATCGACGAGCGGACCGAGCGGATGCAGCGGATCATCACCGAGGACCGCGGCCACCGGCTCCACCCGCGCGTCGCCATCGTCGGGACTAGGGGCAAAGTGCTCGAGTCGCACGCGCTGCCGGCTGGCGCCTACTTGGTCGTAGACAGCAAGTCCGAGGTCCTGCCCGGCGACACGCTGGCCCGACTGGCGCGCGAGATGGGGCGGACCCGGGACATCACCGGCGGTCTGCCCAAGGTCGCCGAGCTGTTTGAGGCCAAGCGGGTCAAAGAGCCGGCGACGATATCCGAAATCGACGGGACCGTCCACGTCGGCGAGCCGCGCGAGGGCATCCGCGAGGTCAAGGTGGTCTCGGACGGCGGCACTGAGAAGGAGTACGAAATCCCGTACGGCAAGTACCTGCTGGTGCAGAGCGGCGACCACGTTAGCGCCGGGGATAAGCTGTGCGAGGGTTCGGTCGACCCGCACGACGTGCTGCGGGTGCGGGGCTGGCTGGCGGTGCAGGAGTTTCTCACCAATCAGATCCAGGCCGTGTACCGACTGCAGAAGGTCAAGATCAACGACAAGCACATCTCGGTCATCGTCCGTCAGATGCTGCGCAAGGTCAAGGTCGAGGATGCGGGCGACTCGAGCTTCATCGAGGGCGAAATCGTCGAACGGCGCCGGCTGTACGACCAGAACCAGAAACTGATCACCGAGAACATGCGGCCGGCCAGTTTCCAGCCGATACTCCTGGGCATCACCCGGGCCGCGCTCCTGACCGAGAGCTTCCTCTCGGCGGCATCGTTCCAGGAGACGACGCGGGTGCTTTCCGAGGCGGCGATCTCCGGCAAGGTAGACAAGCTCAAAGGACTCAAGGAAAACGTGATTGTCGGTCGGTTGGTACCGGCGGGCACCGGTTACCGTGATTTCGCCCGCATCAAACTCGCCACCGAAGAGTCGCAGGAGAAAGCAGAGGAGGCACTATAGCATGCCGACAGTAAACCAGCTCGTCCGCAAGCCGCGGACGGCAATCCACAACCGGTCGAAGACGCCGGCTTTGAGGGGCAACCCCCAGAAGCGCGGAGTCTGTACCCGGGTGTACACGACCACACCCAAGAAGCCGAACTCGGCGCTGCGCAAAGTCTGCAAGGTCCGATTGACCGGCGGCCCCGAGGTCACCTGCTACATTCCGGGCGAGGGCCACAACCTGCAGGAGCACTCGATCGTGCTCGTGCGGGGCGGCCGTGTCAAAGACCTGCCGGGCGTCCGCTACCACATCGTGCGCGGCGTGCTCGACACGTCCGGCGTTGACGGCCGGCGCCAGGGACGGAGCCAGTACGGGGTCAAGCGGCCCAAGCCGCGCTCGGCGTCGTAAGGAGACAGCATGTCACGACGACGCAAGCCAGAACAGCGGCCGATCGCCGCTGACCCGCGCTACAGCTCGACGTTTGTCACCAAATTCCTCAACAACCTGATGTGGGCGGGCAAGAAGACCACGTCCCAGCGCATCTTCTACGGTGCGCTCGACCTGGTCCATGAACAGACCAAGGAAGACGGCTATGCCGTGTTCCAGAAGGCAATGAGCGCCGTAAAGCCCGTGCTCGAAGTGCGGCCACGCCGGGTCGGCGGCTCCACCTACCAGATTCCGATGGAGGTGAGGCCCAAGCGCCGCGACGCCCTCGCCATTAAGTGGACCATCAAGGCCGCCCGGGCGCGCAACGAGCACACGATGATCCAGAAGCTTGCCGCCGAGCTGCTTGACGCCAGCCGCAACCAGGGCGCGGCGGTCAAGAAAAAGGAAGACGCGCACAAGATGGCCGAGTCCAACCGCGCCTTCGCCCACTACCGCTGGTAGCCGAACCGGCGCCAGCGACCCTGCGACTCTGACGCGGCGAGTACTCCCTCGCCGTGTCCTGCGATTCGGTCGGCAAGCGGCTGGCGCCGGTAGCGCCTGGTCACAGTTCCTAGTGCAGCCAGCGCAGGCGGAACCGAGTTCCCCCCGCAGAGCTGGAAGCTCCTCGCATCCAATGTAGAATTGAGGCGTGTCCCGTCGCCTGCCTGCCTGCCAGCGCCTGAACGCCAAAGCTCGGTCTCGGCTCGCGACCGTCGTCGTGGTTCTGATTGCGGCTGGCTTCGCAGCATGTCCGCCAAAGACGAGCACGACTGCGGGCAGCGCCGGTGTCGAGGGCTGGCTCGTCTACCCCCGCGTTCTGTTCCTGACAACCGGGTCCGACGGGTTGGGAACGCTGCCATCCGGCGCCAACATTTGCCTTGAGGCTTTCGACGGGCTGGGCGCCTTCACCGAGGTTGCGGACAAGTCGGTCCTGCTCGACTACGCCCGGCTCGAGTCGACGCGGATAATCGTCGTCCCCACCATTGCCGGCTACCACGACGCCGACCGGACCTTTTCACTTTCCTATCTCGACAGCGCGAGCATGGCGAACGTCAAGGAATGGGTGCGCGCGGGCGGTATTCTGATTGCCGGGGAGAACGCCGGCAGGAACACGCTTGAGGGCGAGGACCGGGTGGCGTCGGGCAACCTCATCGAAGAGAAGGAATGGCCGCTCGCCGCGGTGTTCGGTTACCCAATGCAGGAGGCGAATCTCAAGGGCTTCCGGCTGGAGAAGGACACCGGCGCAGCCCTGCTCGAGGGCTACCACGTGGAACTGACCGGGCCGTTGCCGGACGCCTGGCTGCTCGTGCCGGTCGAGTCGGCGGCGGCAGGCGGGGTGGACGCGCTGGCCCGGTGGACTGACGGTAGCGCGAGTTATCCCGGCATCACGTTGAACGCCTTCGGCAGGGGTTACGGCATGATGGTACCCTACTTCCTGCTGCTGCAGCCTTCGGTGGACGGCGGCGCCGGTGACGTCTCTGCGATCACGGTCTTCTACCGGCGGGTGTTCGCGCTTGCGTTCGGCGCGGGCCCGGATGTATGCGTGAACCCGTGGCCGGGCGCGTACCGCAGCGCACTGGCGGTGACTTTGAACGAAGCCGACGGCGATTCAACCACGGCCGGGCCCGGCATTAGGCCGATGCTGTCCAGCCTGTTCGGCGTGCCCGGCGTCAAGGAAGTCGACGTTTTCGTCACCGGCCGCGTCCCGGAGCCGACGCTGGACTACCTGCGGCAGGAGCCCCGCGTGAAGCTCGCCAGCCTCAGCTTCAGCCACCCCTACTTCCGCAACCTCGACTACTGCCGCACGGTCTGGGAGATTGCCCGCCTCGAAGACCTCCTGCGCACGCCCCTCGCAGGCTTCCGCTTCCCGTTCAGCAACCGCACCGCGGCCGGGATGTTCACGCTCGCGCGGCACCGGTACCGGTACGAGTCCTCGATATTCGTCGACCACGCCGCCGGCTTCGTGGGTGCGCTGTTTCCCTACAACCTGCCGATATGGGTGCGGGACCAGTACTGCCTGACGACGGACGTGCTCGAGCTCTCGCCTACGCTCGAAGACTGGGACTACTACGGGGAAGGGACGTTGGCCGCGGAGTACCCGACGGCGGCGCAGTCCCAGGACGCCCAGCGCCTGGCGGCCCGCCTGCAGTCGGCTTGGCGCGACCTCGTCCGCGCCCGGCGGGGAATGATGGTCCTCACGCTGCATGCCTCATACGCCGGTCACTCGGAGACCACGCTGGCCCCGGTCACGCAATTCCTGGACGAGGCGTCGAAGTCGGGCGACGCCTGGCTCACGAGCCTCGCCGGAATCGCGGGCTGGTGGGCCGCGCGCCGCAACGTCGATATACGCATGAAATCCGGCGCCGGCCGGACCGTCCTGACCTTCACGAACCGCAACCCGGAACCGGTCCGCGGAATGACCCTGCGCCTGACTGAGCCCGGCCTGAAGGTCGTGGCCCGCGGCGTGTCGCTCAAACGCGTAGACCGTACCGAAGAGGACGGGACGTTCGCCTATCTGACCTTTGACCTCGGAACGACCGCAGAAGTGGAGGTATCCAGATGAAACTGCTTCGGAAAATCGCGCCGGCCGCGGCCGGAGACAGCACTGGCAACCGCGCCTGCTCTGCCGTAGTCACGGACGACACCGGGAACGCGCCCTGACCACTTTGTCGGCCCGCTGTCCCCGCTGACCGATGCTCCCCTGGCTTGCCGTCGACTTCCTCGCCATTTACTTCGCGCTGGATGTGCTCGCCAACCTGGTCTTTCTCGTGGTCTTCCTCGTTGTCTTTCGTCGGCCGGAGCCGGCACCGGCAACTACGGAGGAGGACGGCGTCGCAATCTTGGCACCGGCCTACAACGAGGCGCTGACCGTGACCGACAGCGTCCGGTCCCTGCTAGCGCTCGACTACCCGAGGTTTGAGGTCATCGTCATCAACGACGGATCAGAGGACGACACGCTCGAAATCCTCAGGCAAACGTTCCGGCTCCGGTCGCCCGGCCGCGACTACGTCGACCAACTGGGCACGGCCCCGGTCCGCGCCGTCTACCGGTCCGACCTCGACGCACGGTTGACCGTGGTCGACAAGCCCAACTCCGGTAAGGCCGACTCGCTCAACGTGGGGCTGGGCCTGACCGAGATGCCGCTGGTCGTGACCATCGACTCGGACTCGCTTCTCGCACCGTCGGCGCTGCGCCGGCTGGCCGGCCTGTTCCGCAGCCGCAACGCCGCCGCGGCGGGCGGGCTCATCACCGCCGCCAACGGCGTCCAGGTCGAGAACGGCCGCGTCGCGGCCGCCCGCCTTCCCCACCGGCCGCTCGTGACGTTCCAGCACATCGAGTACCTGGCTTCGTACACGGTCGGCCGCATCGCCTTCTCGTCAGCCAACGCCCTGATGGTTCTCTCCGGCGCCTTCTCGATGTTCGACCGCCGCATCCTGCTCAACTGCGGCGGGTTCCTGACGCGGCGCAACCGGCACCCCTACGTACTACGCATCAGCCGGGGCCGCGCCGCCAGCACGGTCTGCGAGGACATGGAGGTGGTTGTGCGCCTCCACCGCTACATCCGGGAGCACCGGCTGCGCCGACCGATTGTCTTCGACCCCTGGCCGGTGGCATGGACCGAGGTCCCTTCCACGCTCGGGCAGTTGGCGCGGCAGCGCAACCGCTGGCACCGCGGGCTCCTGGAGTCGCTCTTCCTGCACCGGGCGATGTGGTTTGAGCCCGGGTACGGCGCGGCCGGCCTTCTCGGGATGCCCTACCAGTTGGTCTACTCCGCCGCCTCGCCTTTGCTCCAGCTCGCCGGGTTCGGGCTGCTGACGTGGCTCGTCGTCGCCGGGCAGGTCAGCCTTTGGTGGCTGGTCGGCGTGCTCGGGGCCACGGCGCTTGCCGGCGGCGTGATCACCGCGTTGGTCACGACCGCGGTCGAGCGGCGCTTCGCCCACAGCTCGGCAGTGAACGTCCAGGCGATGCGCTACCATTCTTTCGGCGACTGGCTGCGCCTTGTAGCTTACGCGATGGTAAGCGGCCCGCTCTACGGGACGCTCCGGTCTGCGTTCCAGCTCTGGGGTATCTGGGACTGGCTGGCGGGCCGGAAGTCGTGGTACAAGTTCGAGCGCGAGGGGTTCGGCGGGGTGAAGCCATGACCATGTTGATACTCCTGCTGCTCGCCTGGGAGCCGACTACGGTCGCGGAAATCCACGACCTTGTTGACGCGGGGCGCGGGGCCGAGGCACTGGTCCGGGCCGAATCGACCGCGCTCGCTGCGCCCGGGGACCGGCCGATCCAGAAAGCTTACGCGCTTCTGCTACGCAACACCGGTGCGCTCGACTCGGCGAACGCCGTCTACGACCGCCTGCTGGAGAGTGACCCGGCCGACGACGACGCGCGGCTGGGCGAGGCGATTGCCCTCTCCTGGCAGAGTCGCCTCGATGAAGCGCTGGCGCTCTACGCTGAGATCAAGCCCGGTAGCGAGAGCTACTTCGAAGCCGTGGTCGGGAAGGGCCGAGTTGCGGGCTGGGCAGGCCGGTACGGCGAGGCCCTGGGCTATCTCGCCGAGGCCGAGTCACTGGTCCCGGGCAACCGCGAGGTCGCGGAGCGCCGGGCGCAGATTCTCTCCTGGTTCGGCGATCGGGCTCGGGCGATCGCTCTCTACCGCGAATTGAACCGGCAGGACCCGCAGAACGCCGACTACCTCTTCGGCCTCGGGCAGAACTACGAGTGGTCGGACCTTCCCGTGACAGCGAACAGCTACTTCCGCCGGGCGCAAGCCATAGCTCCGGAACGGAAAGACATCAAAGAAGCGGTCCTGCGCACGGCCGAGGCTGCGGCGCCGCAGGCCCGGCTCGAGTTCACCGGCGCTGCCGAGGACGACGGCGGCACACCCGGCGCGTACCGGGACTACCGGTTCCGCTACGAACAGCACATTGGCGACCGGCTCCACCCGAGCGCGGCGCTCACGTACTCAAGCAACCGGCGGGATACCCTCGCGCACGACTACCTGCTGGCCCGGGCCGGCCTTGCGTACCGGCCCCTCGCCTGGCTGCGGCTGAACGGTCAGGCACAAGGCGATTTCCTGCGGTTTGCCTTTGAGTCCGCCACACTCGGCTGGGCGGTTGAACGGTCGTGGTTCTCGTGGTCGGGCGAGGCGGGGCGGGTCCTGTACGAGCCGACCCAGGACATCGGCGCACGGGCGGGCTGGACCATGCTGACGGTGCGGCCGGTGAAAGGACTGAAGCTGGTTGCCCGCGCCGGGCGGACCCAGATAATCGACGACGGCAACGAGAAGCACGCCTTGTCCGGTAGCGCCGGGTTCGACCTGCTGACTAGACCCCGACTGACGGTCGCCTATACCTTCAGCTTCGACGACTTCAGTTGGAGGTCGTCGCGCTACTACTCGCCGCAGGACCTCACCACTAACGCCCTCGGCCTGGATTTCGATGCGCGCTGGGGCGTCACGGGGCTTACGGCCGGCGTGGCTGGCGGCGCAAATGCCGCAAATGAGTGGGTCGTCCGGGCGAACGCTTCAGCGAACCGGCAGATCCTGCCCGGCACTCGGGTTTCGCTCGACGCGAACTGGTCGCAGACTAACGGCGTGAGCCGGTACTCCTACGGCAGCGTCGGCCTCGCGGTCCGCCGGTCATTCTAGGATGCACGGCAAGTACGCAGTCATCGGTCTGCTCCTGGTCGGGCTGGGCATTCTGGTCGCGGTGCTCCTGCGGGTCGAGCGGAGGCGCGCGCGGCCCGAGGTCGTCCAGGTAATCGAACCGGCCCCGCAACCGGTCGAGCTTGCCGCCTCCCGCGAGGAGATCGAAGCCGCGGCCCGGCAGGCCCGGGTGCGGTTCCGCTGCGCAGGCGACGAATTCGAGCACCTGACGCTGTCGAGTAGCTCGCGCGGCGAAAAGACCGAGGCCTGGCAGAAGCTCTTCGTCGTCGGGGCCAACCTCGGCGTCGCACTGCCCGGCCGCTACCCCACCGAGTTCGCCGCGAAGCGCGAGGACTACGACCGCTGGCTCAAGCAGATGGGCGACGCCGGTGTCAACGTGGTCAGGGTGTACACGATTCTACCGCCCGAGTTCTACCAGGCGCTGGCCGGCTACAACTTCGAGCACGCCGAGCGGCCGGTCTTTCTTCTGCAGGGCGTCTGGGCCGAGTTGCCGGGTTCCGGCAACCTCTTCGACCGTGACTATACCCGGGCGCTCAAGCAGGAGGTCCGTGACGCGGTCGACGTGATCGCGGGGCGGGCTGCGCTACCGGTGCGGCCGGGCCACGCGTCAGGCGCGTATACGGTCAACGTATCGGAGGTCACCCTCGGCTACCTGTTCGGCCGCGAATGGGAGCCGGGCGCGGTCGAGGCGACCGACTCCATCAACCAGGCAACCCGCCGCCACGACGGCGTCCTCTTCAACGTGCCCGCCGGCGGCCCGACCGAGGTCTGGCTCGCCGGGATGCTCGACTTCCTGGCCGGGTACGAAGCGCTCACCTACGGGGTTCAGCACCCGGTCGCGTTTGTCAACTGGCTGCCGCTCGACCCGATGTTCCACCCGAGCGAGTACGCCGACCGGTCGCGCACCCGCGAGTCCGACAACGACATCGTGACCCTGGACCCGCTCGCAATCCAGACCACGCCCGCTCTGCGGGCCGGCTACTATGCCGCCTATCACGTCTATCCCTACTACCCGGACTTCGTCTTCCTCGACTCAGCCTACCGGAGCTACCGCAATGCCCGCGGCGAGCCCGACAACTATGCCGGCTACCTGAGCGATCTTAAACGCCACCACGCCGGCCTGCCGCTTCTCATTGCCGAATTCGGCGTGCCCTCGTCGCGCGGCAACTCGCACCACAACTGGTTGGGTATGGACCACGGCGGGCACAGCGAGGACGAACAGGCCCGGCTCGACATCAGAATGTTCGAGGCAATCCACGACCAGGGCTGCGCCGGCGGCGTCGTCTTCGCTTGGCTCGACGAGTGGTTCAAGCGCAACTGGATGCTCGACGAATTCGCAGTCCCGCCCGACCGCGTTCGGCTTTGGCACAACATCCTGAACCCCGAGCAGTGTTACGGGATGGTTAAGTTCGGCCGCGAGTTGGTGACAATCGACGGCGAAACCGGGGACTGGGTCGGTCGGCCTTTGGCCCGCGACGAGGGCGCGGCCGGCGGTCAGGCAATCCGTGCCCTCTGGCTGGCAGCGGACGAGGAGTACCTCTACGTCCGGCTCGACCTGGCCGAGGAGCCGAACTGGCTGCGGCACTGCATCGGCCTGGCAATCGATACCTACGACCCGCGTCTCGGCGACCGGCGGCTCGGCGCGCTGGGTGTCGGCCTCGCCAACGGCACCGAGTTCCTAGCCCTGCTTGACGATACGGCCGCAGCCGAGGTGCTCGTGGACTCCGCCTATTCGCTTCTCTTCGACCCCAGCCTGTCCGTCGCGCCCGGCTACCGCACGGTCGCGAACCGCGATGGGGCCTTTGTGCCGGAGCGCCTCATCAGCAACCACCTGCGCTTCACGCCGGACGGTGAAACCATCCCGTCCTACACAACTGAGTACGGACGGCTCACCTTCGGCCGGTCCTCCGACAACACGCTATCCGACTGGTACGCAAGGGACCGGGTCGTCGAGATCCGCCTGCCCTGGGGTCTGCTCAACGTATCGGACCCGTCGTCATTCCAGGTACTGCAGGACGACACGCTCGAGCCCGGGGTTCAGTCGGTCGCGACGCCGGGTTTCGCGTTCTCGGCGTTCGTCGCGAGCGACAGCGCCGCCGGTCCGACCGCGATTGTCGCCGCGCTGCCCGCTCTCAGAGGCGGTACGCTTCAGTTCACGCGTCGCTGGCGCTGGCAGGGCTGGGAAGAACCCGCGTACGCCGAGCACCTCAAACAAAGCTACGGGCTTATCGCCGCTGGCCTGCCGGGCATGCTCGCCGACTCGGCCCCGCGGCTGGCCAGTCTTGAGCGCCTGGCCCGCGCTCGGACAGCCGCGCGCTTCGCAGCACGAATCGCGCCGTTCCAGGGAGACCGCGCTGGAGCGCTTTCGATTACATTCGATGACGGTTCCTACGACCAGATTGAACACGCCGTTCCGGGCCTGGACCGCTACGGGCTGAAGGCCAACTTCGGCCTGGTCGCCGCCTGGACCGGCGCCGAGGCGGGCTGGCACGCGGAACCCGACGGTACGTCATTCCTCCGCATCGGGATTGCCGAGGCGAAGCAACTGATTGCGGACGGCCACCGCGTGTCATCCCACGGGATGTCCCACGACCTTCCCGGAAGCAAGCCCGACCAGGTGACGGAAGACGTCACGGCCGCGAAAGCGCTGCTCGAACAGAGACTCGAAGCACCGGTCAATGCCTTCCACTACCCATACAGCGCGGCCCGGCCCGAAGTCGTTGCCGCCGTGCGCCGGGCCGCGTTTTGGTTTGCGAGGACCGCAGGCGAGCGCCACAACGAGCCGGCCGGCTTTGACCGCTACCGGCTCAACAGCTTTGCCCTGTACGGCGAGACGCTCCCGAACCTGCACGAGTTCACCCGCGTCCTCGGCGGCGGACGCGGCAAGTGGACAATCCTGCTCTACCACCACGTGCTCGACCCGGACTCGCGCGAGATGCAGACGATGGCAAGACACAACGTCGAGCATACCTACTCGGTTTCACCCCGGACCTTCGGGCGACAGGTCCGGCTGGCGCGCAACACCGGTGCGTGGATCGCGCCGATTGAGGACGTCGGCCGCTACCTGCTGCAGTACCGGCAGGCGCGGCTGAGCCTGCGCCGGTCCGAACGTTCCGCAGCGCTCCGAATCGACGGCGCACGGGCGGCCGGGCTCCCGCTCGTGCCGATGACCGTCGTAGTGGACGTCCCGTGGCAATGGGTCACGGTTTCAGGCTCGGAAAGCGACGGCGCCTACTCGCCCTACGACGGTCGCCTCCTGCTCGATGTGATGCCGGGGGAAGAAGTCACGGTCAGCCGAACCGCCGAGCGGGAAGCGCGCTAGAGAGCCCTTCCTACCCCGACGCGGCACACACCCCCGCGCCGCGTCCTGCTGTTCGGACGGAACCAACCCCAGCCACAAGGCCGCGGGCCTCGCGCTGAGGCACCGCTACCGCCTTTGGCCTCGGAGTGTCGCAATCGGGGGCGACAATCGCCAATCGGCAATCGAAGAATCCTCAGAAAGCTCATCGGAAAGCTCATCGGAAAGCTCATCGGATAGTTCATTGGAGAGTTCGCCGGAACGTACGATGTGTATCTCGAAGTATCTCTCGGCGTGTGTCTGATCGTATGCTGGATTGTGTCGCGGAGTGCGTCGGCACGTGCGTCGGCAGCTGTATCTCGACCTTAACCTCAACCTGAATTCTAGGCTTTATCCGGCCCTGAACCG